>JAZOSL010000028.1:0-15517 GCA_045657085.1 Acutalibacteraceae bacterium
GTCTTATGAAGGCTGACCATAAGTTCTATAAGGCACACGGTCAGTATGACTTCCCCCAGAAGAAAATGGGCAGAGTTCTGGCTATGTATCTCGTAGGCAGTCTTATGGCTTCTCCCAAGGTAAAAGGCAAAATGGGCAATATGATGAACGAGGGTATGCTTATGCCATACAAAAAAATTTTTGAAAAATTAGAGAATGATAAATAATAAAGGTGATTTTATGAAAATTTTTAAAAAGATACTATGTGTGGTTATCCCCTTTGTTATTGTGGTAGCAGGTTTTTTGGGATTAGTGGGAGCAGGAGTTTTCAACAAATATTCTTTTACTATTGATGCCGAAAAAACAGGTAATGTAATTGCCAATACGGTAAACAATGTCAATATATGGTCAATTGAAGGAAATCCTTTTGTTAATGCTCAGGTTAACGAAGAACACAATATTTTTGAATTTGTTGAATATGTTCAGTTTATGCAATGTTCGGGTGGTACAGAAGCACGAGATTTGTTTAAGGACCCACTTGACAGAGATGTGCTTGACGACTATGATTTTACCCGTCTCATTGAAAACTGTCGTGGTATTGTAAACATAGGTGCAAAACCATTTTTAAAGCTTGGTAGCGTACCTCTTAAATATTCAAAGGATGCAACAACCGAGCATGGCTTCGGTATGAATCCGTATCCACCCGATGATTACGACGTTTATTACGATTACATATATGCTCTCGCTGATGCTCTTGTAAAGGAATTCGGCAAAAAAGAGGTGCTTTCATGGCGTTTCGGCGTTATGACAGAGTATGAAAACGCCGATTGGTTTATCACCGAGGGTGAAGACCCCGATAAAACAGCCGAAGCATATTGCAAGCTTTACGATTATACTGTTCAGGCTCTTATTGATGCTATAGGTGAAGATGTTTTTGTAGGTGCTCACTCAATGACTGTAACAGAAGGTCTTTGGGATGAAGAAATTTTTATAAAGCATTGTGCCGAAGGTAAAAACTATAAAACAGGTAAAATGGGTACAAGACTTTGTTATTTATCTGCGTCCTTCTACGATTATTCGCCTGAAGAATACACAGAGGGAAAAACACTTCCCAAAACAATTAATTATTTAAGAGATACTGCAGAAAAATACGGGCTAAACGATCTTATTTACGGTATTGATGAAGGTAGGCTTCTTGTAGGTACAACCGCAGGTAAAGATAACGATGAGCTTTTAACAAGAACTGTTGGTTATCTTTATCAGGCTGCTTATAATGCACGACTTACAAAGCAGATGTTTGAAAATGATATTAATTATTTTTCTGCTTGGTCATACCTTTCCGGTGGCTTCTTCAGTGGCAACCCAACCGTTAGCTATCATTTTGCAAAAAGAGCTTTCGAAATGGCAGGCTCAAAACTTGTAAAGACAGATGCTGACAAAAAAGGTATAATTTTCGGTGGTGAAGTTGATGCAGTTTCTGCATTTAACGAAGAAACAAACACCCTTCACGTTATGGCGTATAACTTTAAAAATGATTTGGATTATAAAACCGATGCAGAAGTTACGTTTAATATAAATGCACCTCAGCTTAAAGACGGTAAAGCAGAAGTAACAGTTTATAAAATAGACGATAATTGTAATTATTTTGATGAGTGGGTTGAAGACAGAAAAACCTACGGAATAGGCGATGAGTGCTTCTGTTGGTCACCTGATGACCCTGAAATAGATAGTATGACAACACTTGCAGATGAGAATGCAAGAAAAATTTATTTCGATGAGCTCAGAGATAAATATGCCGAATGTTCAGTTTTAAAACCACAAAAAGAAACAGTAACCATAAAAGACGGTAAGTTCGTTTTAGATATTACTTTGGGTGCTCACGAAGTTGTATTTTATGAGATTGCCCAATAATATACGATTGGTTAAGGAGCATTTTTATGGATGTAATTATTTTATTTACAATTATCTTAATTTTAGTTTCAAGAAGAAACGGTGCTTATCACCCTGATATGAAAATTAAAAAAGCTATTGATTTAACAGGTAAAAAGTATAAAAGAATTTTTATCCCCAAACGCTCAGGTGTATATAAAAATTCACCCGAAGAAAACAAAAATATGTATAATATCGTACCTTTGATTATGGGTTTAATCGTTTTTTCGGTTTCAGTAATTGCTATTGTTGTTGATTTTATCGGTGGCAGATTATGGGGAGAAAAAGAGTATGCTATATCAGTTAATCCAATGCTTATAATGTTGCTTTCCGTTTTATTCTCGTTAATAGCATCAATTATTATTCTTGTAATAAACAAAATTTCTGTAAGAATAAAGAGAAAAAAAGAAAACTGATAAAAGTAACGCAAAAAAAGACCTGCTGAGTGTTTTTAAGCACTTAGCAAGTCTTTTGTTTTATAATGATTTAATTAAACTCATTCTTTTTTACATATTCAATAAACAACTTCATCGGGTTTGAAATCCATTTATTTTTATGATATATAAGCTGTTTCCAAATATCTATTTTTATATCATTAACGTCAAGGCGAACGAGAGAGCCTTTTTTTACGTACTCTTCCGTAACGAAATCGGGCAAATAAGATATGCCTTCACCCTTTTCAAGAAGTGAAGTAATAAGATCGGTACGTCCTACCTCAAGTGACGGTACAATATCAATGTCCATTTTCGCAAGCTCTTTGTTAAAGGTTTTGCGATAACCCATCTCCTTTTCTGTAAGAATAAAGGGCTCATCTTTAATATCTTTAATTGAAAGATTTTTCTTTCCCGCAAAGACCGATGAAGAGTTTGTGACGAAATGCATGTCGATTTTTTGCTCTTTTGCTATAACGTAATCTTTTTGATAGATTCTGTTATCAAGAGTTATAACCATATCAGCTTCGTTTCTGTCAAGCATTTTAAACATATCACCCGTATCAGCTGTAGTGAATTTTAAAGATATATCGGGGTAGGTTTTTCTGAAATCTCTGTAATTGTGAGATAGCATATCTTCACAGACGGAGTCGGGGGTTACTATATGAATATACCCCTTAGGTGAAGAGCTTCCGGAAATATCCTGTTTGAATTCTTCCGTAAGACGACAAACGTCGTGAGCATACGCTAAAAGTTCGTTACCCCTTTGGGTAAGAGTAATTGTATGATTTATTCTTTCAAATAAAAGACAGTCGAGCTCAGTTTCAAGCTGTTTTATCTGGAATGAAACGGTTGACTGTGTGTAGCCTAAAAGCGCGGCAGCCTTTGTGAAGCTGTTAAGCTCGGCAACGTGAAGGAACGTATTCAGATTTCGTATTTCCATAAAAAAACCTACCTTTTACTATCGAGAAAATCGATATCCGTTATCAAAAGCATTTGTTTTACTTATCTTGAGAGGTATTATATACTGATGTCCATAGAAAAACAATACCCACGGAGGAAAAAACAGATGTCAGAAATCAAATTTTACAACAGAAAGCCTGTGCCCGTTGAAATGCACAAGGTTAAAATAGTTCAAAAGCTTTCATTATTACACGTTAAAGAGCGTCTTAATAAATTAGAAGCAGCAGGTTTTAATACTTTTATGCTTCACAACGGTGATATTTTTATGGATATGCTTACCGACTCAGGTGTTAATGCCATGAGTGATAATATGCAGTCTGCTATGCTTCGTGCTGATGATGCTTATGCAGGTAGCGAAACCTTTTACAGAATGAATGAAAAGTTAACCGAAATTTTCGGTATCAAGCATCTTCTTCCCACGCATCAGGGAAGAGCTTGCGAGCATATTATCGCACAGCATTTTGTTAAGCCCGGCAGCTGTGTAATTATGAATTACCATTTCACAACATCAAAGGCTCACGTAACCCGTCTTGGTGGTAGAGTTGAAGAGCTTGTCAGGGATGAGGGCCTTGTTGTAAAAAGTAATCTTCCCTTCAAGGGTAATATTGACCTTGACAAAGTAAAGGCTTGTATCGAAAAAGAGGGCGCAGATAATATTGCATATATGCGCCTTGAAGCAGGTACTAACCTTATAGGTGGTCAGCCTATTTCATACGAAAATATGAAGGAAGCAACCGACCTTGCAAAGAAAAACGGTATCGTTACAATTCTTGATGCTTCTCTTTTGCAGGATAATCTCTATTTCATCAAAACAAGAGAAGAATCAATGAAGGACAAGTCTATCCGAGAAATTACAAGAATGATAGCAGATCTATTCGATATCGTTTACTTTTCTGCCCGTAAATTCGGATTCGGTCGTGGTGGTGGAATTTTAGTAAGAGATGAAGAGATGTTTCACGCTATGGAAGACTATATCACAATGTTTGAAGGCTTTCTTACATACGGTGGTATGAGTGTTAAAGAAATGGAAGCACTCATTATCGGCTTTGATGAAACAATGGATATGGATATAATTTCACAAGGACCTATTTTTATTGACCATTGTGTAAAAGAGCTTGACTCTCTCGGTGTGCCTATGGTAACCCCCGGTGGTGGTCTTGGTGCTCATATTGATGCCCGTCAGGTTGTAGACCATATCCCTGCTGAGCAGTATCCTGCAGGCTCACTTGTTGCTGCACTTTATCTTTGTGGTGGTATTCGTGGCATGGAAAGGGGAACTCTTTCAGAAGAAAGAAATCCCGATGGCACAGAGCATATTGCATCTGTTGAAATGGTAAGACTTGCTTTCCCCAGACGAGTTTTCACTCTTTCACAGACAGAATACGTAATCGACAGAGTGAAATGGTTATACGACCACAGACATCTTATCGGTGGCCTTCGTTTCGTTCACGAGCCGAAAACTCTTCGTTTCTTCACGGGTAAATTAGAACCTGTTTCAGATTGGCCTCAAAAGCTTATGGAAGCATATATTGCTGACTTCGGCGAGGAAAACTGATTTCAATATATAAAAAACAAAGGATAGTGTATTCTCATACGGAATACGCTATCCTTTAATTTTAATCGGCACGAAGTGTCCGGATTTGCCACTTACAATTTATCTTTTTTTAAATATCTTCCCATCCAGCTTATCCATAGCCGTATCGAAAAGAATTGCAAGTAAAACAGTTGAGAAGAAAGAGAAAATTATAAACGCAACGGGAATTTTATTTACCCCTGCAAATTTTAGCAAAGCCATTGGTATTCTTTGTAAAATAAAGAAGCTGAAGATATGCTCGCCAAACCAATCAAGAATTGAACTTGAAATGTTGATTTTCATAAATGCAACCGTAACAAGCAAAGCACCGAGAATTGCGAAAATCGAGTGGTGAATAAGAGAAGCATCACGGTTGTGAGAGAAGAAAATAAATGCGGCACCGATTAAAGTGAAGCCTGAATACCAAGCAATATCGTTTTTCATTAAAGCCTTGTCAAGATAGGGCTTTATTTCAGAGAAAAGCATACCTGCAGGGAAACAGAAAATTGTGTTATAAAATCTTGAAGCAAGCCCCGCCTTGTATTCTACGTAAGCAAAAATTCCCGTTAATACAAACACACCCAAAAGTGCAAGCTTGTTTGATTTTTTAAAAATAAGGAAGGCAACTATAATTATTACGTACATTGCAAAGGTAACGAACATATACCAGTTGCTGTTACCAACGCTTGTAATACCCGTAAATGCAAAAATGGTTTTTAATAATTCTAATTTTCTTCCGGTAATAAGTGCGATTATAATATAAAGGATTACAACAATTGAAAAATGATACCACAATTTAAAAAGCCTGTTTTTAGGCATCGACTTTATGTAAGCAACACCCTTTTTTCTTGTGGATTCCATAATTCCGTAGCCTGAATAAAAAAGGTAGGTTACAACAACAAGCTGACCTAAGAATTTTCTGAAATCAAAGTATGGTTCATCTAATACACCGTCAAGCTTTAAATATTGGACAGAATGGCTTAAAAAAATAAGTACAGAAAAAATACCGTTTATTGTTGCAGTATTTTTAGGTGAACAATAATCTTTGAAAAACTCATTTTTCTTAGCAACTGTAAGCCCTGAACAAATAATTGCAATTAAAATAAAAACATATACAAGCACTTTTTGTCACCTCACAAAATGGTCATCATAATTATATCACGAAAACTTGTTATATCAACAATAAACAAAAAAGAAAAGTGTTAAAGCACTTTTCTCTATAACCAATTATATCACATTACTTTACCATTTACAAGACTTGCATATAATTTGAGTTTGTAGTACAATCACATTTACGCCTTATGTTAAATTTTATATGGGGGAGCTTATATGTTTTCAGAGGACATGAAAATTGAACAGCTTAAATCAGAAGAAGTACAAGAGTTTCTTGATAGTGAAATTGTGCGTCTTGGTGAACTTATAGAAGAATATAAAGCCGACGTTAAAGAACAGGGTGAAGATTTTAATCGCGATAACCCTAACGGTGGTATGTATTCTGGTATGGAGCTTACCCAGATTCATTATGAAATGGAACAGAAAATGCAATATTCAGCCGAAGCCGTTAATGATATATATTTTTATAAGAAATTAAAAAATGCTCCTTATTTTGCAAGGGTAGATTTCAAAGCAGATGGTGCATTAAAGGAAAAGACTGTTTATATTGGTCTTCGCACTCTTCAGAGACACGATACCTTTGAAATGCTCGTTTGCGACTGGCGAGCACCTATAGCATCTCTTTTTTATGAGGATTTTGACGATGGTCAGGCTTTCTTTGAAGCCCCCCGTGGCAGAATGAACGGTAAGCTTCTTTTAAAAAGACAGTTTAAGTTCAAGGATGGTGTTCTTTATTATTACGTTGACAGTGATCTTAAAATTGACGACGATATTTTAAGGGATGTGCTTTCGTCATCATCTTCTGAGCATCTTAAGGTTATCGTAAACAGTATTCAGCGTGAGCAGAATAAGGTTATCCGTTACAGCGAAAACGAAAATCTTTTGGTTTGTGGTCCTGCAGGTAGCGGTAAAACGTCGGTAGGCTTTCACCGTCTTGCATTCCTGCTTTATCGTAATCGCACCGAATTGGCTTCTTCGGAAATACTTATGTTTTCAAACAACGATATTTTCTCAAGCTACGTTGCAGATATTATCCCCGAGCTTGGCGAAATGCCTATAAATTATGCATCCTTTTATACTATTTTTGCTGCCGAGCTTCCTACGGTTACAACCGGTGACTATTATTCACTTGCTGAAAGTGTAATAAACGGTGACAAACTGAGAATAAAAAGTGCAAAAATTAAATTAAGTAAAGATTTTGTAGATTATCTTGAAGCAAATGCAGATTTTATTGAGCCTGAATTTTCTGATATAACCTTATTTGATAAAACTGTTATTTCTAAAGAAGCTCTTCTTGAAAGATTTTATTCTGATACTGAAAATAGTCAGAAATCAAGAGGGGAGCGTCTTGCAAGCTACGTTAACGGCGTTGTTGACGAGTATTTTATAAATAACAGAAAAGAAATATATCTTGAAATAGATGCAGATTCTGAAATTGACGAGGATACTGCAAAGCTTTTCAAAGCTCAAAGACGAGATTTAAAGCAGTGTGCAACTCAGATGATAAAAAATGCAACTCTGGTTGACCCAATAGCAGTCTATTGGAATTTAGTAACGGAGTACGCAAAGGAAAATAATTGCCCCGAGCTTTTAGAAACCAAGAAGTCACTTGACAGGGGCTTTCTTGAATTTGAGGATTGTTTAGGAGTTGTTTATGTTAAAACAGTTTTAGGTACTTCTGCTGTGCTTTCCGGTGTTAAACATATTCTTATTGATGAAGCACAGGATTTATCTTTTATGCAGCATTCAATTATTCTTAAAATGTTCCCGAGATCAAGGGTAACGCTTTTAGCTGATACAAATCAGGCTATTGTTCCCGAGCTTAATACAACAGATAGTGAGATAATGGCTTCGCTTTATAATGCAAAGATATTAAATCTCAATAAGAGCTATCGCTCAACAAGGCAGATAAACGAATTTGCTCTTTCGCTTCTTCCCGAAAATAGCAGATACGAAATTTTTGAGAGAAACGGTGAAAAGGTTGAGCTAAAAGAGGGTGATTTAATCGCCCTTAAGGATATTACGAAAAATTATGCATCTGAAAGCCCCTCAACCTGCATAATCACCCGTACTGTTAAGGACGCTCTTATGGTTTATAACGAGTTTAAAACGGATATTAACGGGCTCCGTATATGTGACAATAAATCTTTTCAGCTTTCTCATAACCCTATTGTTATGCCTGTTGCATTAACTAAGGGTCTTGAATTTGACAATGTTATAGTTTATGATAACGGTAGCTTCAGTGGTGACGAAAATAAGAAATATCTTTATATGGCATCAACGAGAGCACTTCACAGGTTAACATTATTCAAAACCGAAGAATAAAAAATAAAAATGCGATTACCTTTTCAGGTAATCGCATTCGTTATTTATAAACGTATTTTCTTGTAAGAGCTATAAAGTTATCAAAGTCTTCTTGTGAAAGTGCTTCGGGGAAGCTTAATATTTTTAAGGGAACACCCTCACCACCGTGATATGATGGTTGCATATAGTCAAAAGGATTTACTTTAAAACCGTGACGGTCATAAAATCTTATCCTTTTTATCTGCTGTTCGGTTTCGGGTGCTTCAGCTTCTAAAATAATAGGTTTATTAAATTGTTCTTTAACAAGGTTTAATGCTTTTGAGCCGTAGCAGGTGTTTCGTTTGTCAGAATCTATTGCAAGATGTTCAATGAAAACAAATTCGTTAAAAACCCAAAGACCAATGAAACCAACATCGTTTCCGTCATCAAGAATTTCAAGAAATCTGAAGTTACTTTCATTGAGGCAATTTTTCTGATCAAAATCGGTACGGCGTTCCTCTAAAGGGAACGCCGTTTCCATTTTCTTATAAACCTTGTCAAAGCTTTCTTCTGTAACGGGAAAAAAGCTTAACATATTATTTTATCTGTGTTCCTGCAGGTACGCAGTCGGGAACAAATACAACCTGACAGCCACAAGCACCGTTTGTTGCTGCAAGAAGCATACCGTTACTCTGAACACCTGCAAAACGAGCAGGCTCAAGGTTTGCTATAACGATAATCTTTTTACCTACAAGCTGTTCGCAAGTGTATTCACTCTTAATTGAAGAAACGATAACTCTGTTTTCGCCACTGCCGTCATCAAGTGTAAGCTTAAGGCAACTGTGAGATTTTCTGATTTCCTGTGCTTTAAGAATTTCGCAAACTCTTAAATCGAGCTTTTCAAAATCTTCAATGGAAACCTGATTTTCTTTTAAAGGAACAAAAGCGTCTGCTTCACCGTAAACGTGCTTGTCAGCATTTTCAGATGCTGCAGCCTGCTCTGCTTCAGCCTTTTTTGCTTCTTCGGCTTTTGTTTCTTCTTCAGTTTTCGGATATGAGAAATCAAGAAGACCAACATATCTCTTGGGATCGATAGCGAAAAGGAAGAGATAAAGACGTGGACCCTTTTCTTTGTCTATAAGAAGCTTGTAAACGTTTTTGAAGAATGAGCCCTGAATTGTTTTAAGCTCTTTTTCGTCTAAATCTTCACCGTTAATTTCTTTCGGGATGGCATAAAGTTTTTTGTTAAGAGCATCAAGGTCGTAATCACCTGCTGAAATGTACTCGAAAAGAGCTTTGATTTCAGCTTTCTGAGTTTCATTAAGAGTTTCGTAAACCTCCCAGTTTCTGCCGTCACGTAAACGGTTAACCTGGTCAGGTGCACAGTTTTCAAGCCAATATTTTGCTCTGTCAAGACGTTCTGCAAATTCTTCGTGCTTGTAAGGTGTACCGATTTTCTCGAAAACAGTTTCAAGCATAGGTACGTTAAAGTCAACAACACTACCTAACTGAACAAGAAGGCTCATAGGAACAGTGTTAAGAACTCTGTCACCAACTGTTGTGTTGTACATAATGTCCTTCTGAGCATCTGTTGCAGTACCGTCGTTGATAGCAGTATACATTTTATCGAACTCAAAATACTGTCTTAAAATACCATCGTCAAAACAGAAGTCGAATGCTTTAAGTGGCTCTGTTTTTGAGTAAAGCCAGAGAATAACTTCAGGCTCGTAGATTTTAAGAAGAGTATCAGGAGTAAGGTTAAGACCTGATGAGCCGGACATTTTACCTGTTGTACCTTTGATACCAATGAACTCATAACCCTGGAAAAGGGGAGGCTCGTAGCCGAAGATTTTCTTAGCTATATCTTTACTTGTGTCATAGCTGCCGTGGGGACTTGCATGGTCTTTTCCACCCGGTTCAAAGTCAACACCTTCGTACATCCATCTCATGGGCCAGTCGATTTTCCAAGCAAGCTTGCAGTTGAAATCTTTGGTGAAATCAAAGGTGCCTTTGTGACCACATTCGCAAGTATATTCAGCAACTGTACAATCATCACTTAAAGAAACGATTTTTGTTGTATCTTTACCACATTCTGAGCAGTAAATGCTAACAGGGTAATATGCTTCTCTTTCACCTTCCTGAACGGGCTGTGTACGGTGTGAAGCAAGAATATCAAAAATTTCACCACGTTTTTTAAGTGAGTGAAGGATATGCTCTGTATATTTACCGCTTCTGTACATTTCAGCCTGATGGCGATAGTCCATATCAATACCGAATTTTACAATAGAACGTTCAAATTCGTGTTCAAAATATTCAGCATAAGTTTTTTCTTCTGTATCAAAGGGGTTTCTGACATCAACGTAGGGGCAACCGATATATTTTTCCATATCGCTATCAATAGCTGCAACGTTAACGGGAACCTTTCTCATACGGTCAAATTCGTCCCAAGAGAAAAGAAGCTTTGCTTTTTTACCTTTTTTAATAAGAGCTCTTACAACAAAGTAGCTTGTTGCAATATCACGGAAGTTACCAATATGAATTGAACCTGAAGGACTTATACCTGCAGCACAAACATATTCTTCCTTATCGGGATTGCGTCTGATAATACGGTCTGCTATCATTTCGGACCAATGCATAAAATCACACTCATTTCGTTGAAAATACATAATATAACAGTTTAGTATTTTACAATATTAAGTCTTTTGTGTCAAGTTATAATGTGCCGTCTTTTTGCACATTTCACGATTTTCTCCCTACTCCAACTATTTTTGAGCATTCTAATTATTAAAATTGTATTAATTAATACATAAATAAGGAAAAAACTATTGCGAAAACAATAGGTTTTTGATATATTTATTATGTCTAATTTTGTGCTTAAAGCACAACAAAACATTGCAAAACGGAGAGTGTACTATGATAAAGCTTTTGCGATATCTGAAACCTCATAGAAAATTTGCTTTGTTTACTCTTTTCCTTGCGGCAGTCAACAACGTTATGACACTTGCGTTTCCGCTTTTAATGTCGCAGATTATTAACGAGGGTATCAACAAAGGAGATTTAGAATCAATCAAGCATGACGGTATAGTTATGCTTGTATGCTGCGTTATTGCAATGTTTATTTCTATTGCCAACAGCTATTGCTCAAGTAAGGTTTCAACAGGCTTTGCAGGTGAATTAAGAGCAGATATTTTCAATAAGGTTGAAAACTTCTCTCAGGGCGATATAGATAAAATCGGTATACCGTCACTTATCACAAGAACAACAAACGATATCCGTCAGGTACAGGACCTTGTGCTTATGTCTTTGAGAACGATTATTTCCGTTCCCATAATGCTTATCGGTGGTACTGTAATGGCGATTATTATGGACCCGGGACTTTCTCTTGTGCTTCTTGTTGTAGCACCTGTTATTGCTCTTATTGCATTTATAGTTGCCAAAAAGGTTATTCCTTTCTTTGATAAAATTCAGAAGCGTGTTGACAAGCTTAACCTTATTATCCGTGAGAAAATCGGTGGTATAAGGGTTATAAGAGCCTTCAACAGAACTAAGTATGAAGATAAAAGATTCAAAGAAGCAAATGACGATCTTACTTCTATGGTAGTTAAGGTGCAGCATATTTTTGCAGGGCTTATTCCAATAGTTACACTTCTTGTATTCCTTCTGATAATTCTTCTTGTGGCTGTCGGTTACACTCAGATTAACCGTCTTACAGACCCCGTAGAAATTCAGAATACTTTGGGTGATTTACAGGCATTTATTATCTACCTTGTGTTTATAATTGTTGCTCTTTCAACTGCAGCAGCTATGTTTATAATGATTCCCAGAGCCAATATTTCTGCAAAACGTATAAACGCAGTTCTTGAGATGAAGCCTGAAATGAAGGTTTTAGAAAAAGAAAATGAAAGCGACGACAACGGTTATATTGAATTTAAAAACGTTTCCTTCAGCTATAAAACACCCGATGGTGAAACAACCGAAGCACTCAAAAACGTAAGCTTTGTTGCAAAGTCAGGTGAAACTACTGCTATTATCGGTGGTACAGGTTCAGGTAAATCAACAATATTAAATCTTATTCCGAGATTTTATGACGTTACTTCCGGTGCAGTTCTTGTTGATGGCTGTGACGTGCGTCAGATGGATTTTGCAACAATTTACGGCAAAATAGGCTATATACCACAGCAGGCTTTCCTTTTCAGTGGTACAATAGCTGACAACCTTCGTTACGGCAAGGAAGATGCAACTGACGAAGAGCTCTGGAAGGCACTGGAAATTGCTCAGGCTAAGGATTTTGTCGAAAAACTCCCACAAGGTCTTGATAGCATGGTTTCACAGAATGGTACAAACCTTTCAGGTGGTCAGAAGCAAAGGCTTTGTATTGCAAGGGCAATAGTTAAAAAAGCAGAATTTTACATATTTGACGACAGCTTTTCAGCTTTGGATTTTGCAACAGATGCAAGATTAAGGTTAGCTTTAAGACAAAATCTGAAAAACGCATCCATATTAATTGTTGCTCAACGTGTTGGTACAATTATTGATGCTGATAAAATTATAGTTCTTGACAATGGCGAAGCAGTTGGAACAGGTACTCATAAAGAGCTTCTTGAATCTTGTCAGGTTTATAAGGATATTGTTGTATCTCAGCTTAGCTCGGAGGTGGAACAATGACAAATAATAAAAGAAATCTCGATCCCAAAAGACAAGCAGTGCTTGAAAGACGCCGTCAGACACGAAATTTAAGATATTCTTCATATAGAAAAACAGAAAAAGGTGAAGAAAAAGCAGCCAGCTTTTTAAAGACGTCTCTCAGGCTGTTGGGTTATCTTAAAAACTACAACGGCAAGTTCTTGTTAGTTATTATTACTTGCTTACTCAGTACAGTTTGTAACGTAGTTGGTCCGTCTTATATAGGTACAGCCCTTGACGTGCTTAATGAACAGGTTGGTATAAAGTTAAACGGTGGTACTATTTCACCCGAAAGTCTTGTTCCTACCTTGCTCATTCTTCTTGCAGTATATGGTGGTATGGCTGTTTTTTCGTTTGTTCAGCAATACACAATGGCAGGTATAACTGCAAAAATTGTCAGAGAGCTTCGTGAAAATATAAATGACAAATTATCAAAATTACCATTAAAATATTTTGATTCAAATGCAAAAGGCGACATTCTTTCAAGAATGGTAAATGATGTAGATAATATAAGTAACACTCTTCAACATAACCTTGTTTCGATTGTTACGTCAGTTATAACAATAATAGGTGTTTTTGTTATGATGGTAAAAACAAACTGGTTTTTGACACTTGTTATTGTTTTGATAGTTCCCCCTGCAGCAGCAATTGCCCTGAGCATAATGAAGGTTTCTAAAAAGCTTTTTAAAGCTCAGTGGGACAGAACAGGTGAGCTTAACGGCCATGTTGAAGAAATGTATACAGGCCACAAAATTGTTCGTCTTTTCGGTCAGGAGCAGCTTGCAATTGATGAATTTAATGATATTAATGATGAGCTTACCGAAGTAAGCTGTAAGGCTCAGTATGTTTCGGGTGCAATAGCTCCATTTATAAATCTTATTGACAATATCGGATATATACTTATAGCTGTTATAGGTGGATACCTTATTGTAAACAATGGTGTGTTCTCAGTAAACGGTACAGTTATTTACGATATGGGTGCCGGCTTTACAATAGGTGGTATTCTTACCTTCATTACATATTCAAAACTATTTACGTCACCAATATCTCAGTTGGCACAGATAGTAAATAACATTCAATCTTGTATGGCATCATCTGAAAGAGTGTTTATGCTTCTTGACGAAGATTCAGAAATTGCCGACAAAACAGGTGATGAAATAAAGTTCGAAAAAGAGCTTAAATTTGAAAATGTATCTTTCTCTTATGTACCGGAAAAACCACTTATGGAGAACCTTGATATTACGGTAAAGCACGGTGGTCTTGTAGCACTTGTTGGTCCTACGGGTGCAGGTAAAACAACGTTCGTGAATCTTTTAATGAGATTTTACGATGTTACAGACGGTAAAATAACAATTGATGGTGTAGACATACGTGATATTGAACGCGACAAGCTTCGTTCACTTTACGGAATGGTTTTACAGGATACATGGCTATTTAACGGCACTATAAAAGATAATATCCGTTACGGCAGGTTAGATGCAACAGACGAAGAAGTTATCGAAGCTGCAAAAGCAGCAAGGGCACACGGCTTTATTGAAGCTTTGTCAGATGGCTACGATACAATTCTTGATGAAAACGGCTCAAACCTTTCACAAGGTCAAAGGCAGTTGCTTACAATAGCAAGGGCGCTTTTAAAAGATCCGAAAATACTTATCCTTGACGAAGCAACAAGCTCTGTTGATACAAGAACAGAACTTCTTGTTCAGGAAGCTATGAGTGAAATAATGAAGGGTAGAACAAACTTTGTTATCGCTCACAGACTTTCAACAATAAAAAAAGCAGATGAAATTCTTTTTATTGATAAAGGTGCAGTTAAAGAACGTGGCACTCACGAAGAGCTTCTCAAAAAAGATGGTCTTTATGCTGATATGTATTATAGTCAGTTCGGAAAAAGAGTTTCTAAAAATAAGCTTGAAACAGAATAATAAAGGTAATTATCTAAAAGGGAGATAGATGATATGAAGAACACAGAAAAATCAATGGAAAAGCTTGTTGCTCTTTGTAAGGGTAGAGGCTTTGTGTATGCAGGCAGTGAAATTTACGGTGGCCTTGCAAACACTTGGGACTACGGCCCCTTAGGTGTTGAGCTTAAAAACAACATCAAAAACGCTTGGAGAAAGAAATTTATTCAGGAAAATCCCTACAACGTAGGTCTTGACAGTGCTATTCTTATGAATCCACAGACTTGGGTTGCATCAGGTCACTTGGGTGGTTTCTCTGACCCACTTATGGACTGCCGTGAATGTAAAACACGTCACAGAGCAGACAACCTTATCGAAGACTTTGACGGCACAAACGTTGCAGGTTGGTCAAATGAACAGATGATGGACTACATCAAAGAACATGCAATAGCTTGTCCACAATGTGGAAAACATAATTTTACCGATATCCGTCAATTTAACCTTATGTTTAAAACCTTCCAGGGTGTTACAGAAGATAGCAAAAACGAGCTTTACCTTCGTCCTGAAACTGCACAAGGTATTTTCGTTAACTTTGCAAATATTCAAAGAACAACAAGAAAGAAAGTTCCTTTCGGTGTTGCTCAGATTGGTAAATCATTCCG
>JAZOSL010000029.1:0-26664 GCA_045657085.1 Acutalibacteraceae bacterium
GTCAATTACACCAACGTAACCTGCAACAGAAGTTTCTTTTAAAAGAGCTATAAACTCATTACAAAGAGTAGGAAGAACTGCTTTAAACATTTGTGGTATAACAATAAATCTCATTGTTTGAAAATAGTTAAAACCAAGACTTCTACCTGCTTCAAACTGTCCATTATCAACAGACATAATACCAGCACGGAAAATTTCAGCAACGTAAGCACCTGAATTAAAACCGAACGCAAATATTGCAACCGGAACACCATCATCAGCTGCAGCAAAAACAATAAAATAGCATATCATAAGCTGAACAACAACAGGTGTACCTCTTGTTACAGTAAGATAGAATTTAGAAATGGCATTTAAAACTAACAGTATGTAATAACCGATACCACCACGAAGCTTCATAGACTCCTTGTTTTTGTCAAAAGAAGTTCTGATTGCTGCAACAACGATACCTATAACAACACCTATAGCCAATGCCCCGAAAGTTATGATAAACGTATTTTTGAGACCGTCAACAATAAGCATATAACGATCGCCATCTATCATTATTCTTTTAAATTCTGCAAAAAATGCCAGAATATCAGCAATGATAAAACGCATTGAGTGTACTCTCCGTTCGAAAAAATTTAAATATAAAAACTCAAAAACAGGGCGGAAATAAATCCGCCCTGAATCTGCGAAAAACTAAATTATGATGCGTAGTAAGGATCAAGATCTTCGATAGCCTGAATAGGGCCATCTTCCATAACGATAACTGCCTGAACACCTGTTGCATAAGATGATGAGAAATCAACACTTTGAAGTCTTTCATCGTTTACAGTCATACCAGCCATACCCATGTCATATTTACCAGCCTGAACACCGGGAATTATAGAATCGAAAGCAACGTTTTCAATAACAAGGTCATAGCCGAGTTTGTCAGCAATAATCTTTGCAACTTCTACGTCAATACCATAATACATATCACCATCAATGTATTCATAGGGTGGGAATTCAGCGTTTGTAGCCATAACAAGATCGGGTTTGTCTGTGTCAACTGCTTCAACAGGAACACCTACAAGTTCTTCACCTGAACCGTTGATATATTTATCAATGATAACTTTAACTGAACCGTCGTCGATAAGAGCTTTAAGAGCATCATCAACTGCTTTTTTGAGGTCTTCGTCACCCTTTTGGAAGCAGATAGCATAATCTTCTACCGCATATTCTGTTTCAAGAATTTTAAGACCTGTGTTTGCTGCAACGTATGATTTTGCAGGCTCGTTGTCGATAATAACGATATCAACTTTACCACCCTTAAGAGCTTCAACTGCAAGAGCACCATTGTCATAACGAACAACTGCATCTTCACCGAAGTCGCTTGATGAATAAATATCACCTGTTGTGTTTGTCTGAACACCGATTTTGATGCTTTCGGGCGCTTTGTTTGCATTTGCTTCTGCATCGTTATTTGTTTTGTCGCCACCACAAGCTGCGAAGCAAGCAATCATAGCAATTACAAGAACAATAGCTGTTACTTTTAAAAACTTTTTCATTTTTAAAACCTCTTTAAAATTTATTTGTAATAGATTAAATCTATCACGCGTGAGTGAATTATACAACCAAAATTTATAAAATGCAACTGTTTTTGCAAAAAAGTTCATTTTATGCAAAAAACGATGCATAAAAAAGAAAATATACACAATTTTATGCATAAAAATATCTATATACAAAATTGTTTTTATGTTGTATAATAAAAACACTCTTTGTAGTTCGGATTATTTTTTTGCGAGGTTCAGTAATGAAAAAAATTTTTGCTTTTTTCTTAATATTTGCGTTACTCTTAGTTACCATACCGGTTGTTTCCGCAACTGATGGAGAAACTATATTACAATATGATTTCAAGGATGGTAACAACAAACAACACAGATATTATTACATAGACAACGGTGACGGTACTTGCAGATTCCACTCATATCTCGGTTCAGCAAAAGATCTTTCAATTCCTAATGAAATAAACGGATTAGTTGTTACAACAATAGACGATAATGCCTTGGCTCAAAAAACAACCTTAACATCAGTACGTATTCCTGATACTGTTTTATCCATAGGTATAAAAGCTTTTTCAGGTTGTACCGGCTTGACGTCGGTTGTAATAGGCAAGAGTGTACGTGCAATATTCAACCAAGGCTTTGAAGGATGCTCATCTCTTACAGGTATAAACATCAACAACGTTGAATTCATTGGTAAATTATGTTTTTCCAATTGCATCTCTATGACTAGCTTCCGTTCCTCAAATAAATTAACATATATTAGCGAAAACGCTTTCCAAAACTGTTCAAGCTTGAATTTTATCTATTTTTCGAACACTCTTGAAACTATAAGTGATTATGCTTTCAAAGATTGTATAGCACTCACAACTGTCTCATTCCCTGCTTCTGTAAAAAACATAGGACGTGGTGCATTCCAGGGATGTACAGCTGTTGAAAAAATAAATTTCGGTACTGCTAACGTCGTAATCGGCGATTATGCATTTGAAAATTGTCTTGCATTAACTGAAGTTACAATCCCACAGACAGTTGTTTCAGTTGGTTCTCATGCATTCCAATTCAGGGAAGAAGAGGCAGTACAATCCACAGCAACACACCCAGTAAAAATCATTTGCTGTCTCAGTTCTGCCGGTGTTCCTTATGCAGTAGCTTCGGGAGCCACTGTTTATATAACCGAGCTTGGCAGAGACGTGCTGTTCGGTGATATAGACGGTAATGGTATTATAACTCTTGAAGATGCAATATCCATTTTAAGAATAACTTCCAATATGGAACCACCACTTTCAAACGAAGCTGATATTTTCTATTATGACCTTAATGGCAACGGTTATCTTGATATTGAAGATGCACGCACCGTTTTAAAGCGTGCAGCAAACGTAGCCTGAGTTATTCAAACACATTTTATCAGTTTGCGGACTTAGCAACGATAATCGCATCAAATCCTGCATTTTTTAACTTTTCAACATAGCTTTCAGCATTTTCTTTTATACTGAAAGCACCAACCTGAACAGTATACAGTGTTCCATTATTCTGTGGAGCACTGTTTTTGTTTTTCGGAACAACACCATAATAATCACAAATACCATAAGCTATAGCCTCGCCTATTTTATCAGTATTATTTATAATAAAATCAGAACCTGCCTGAGTATCATGGAACTCACATTCACAATAAAGGCTCATTCCCTTTGTTGCTCTTATCTCGTAAAAATCGGGTTTTTCTACAAGTCTTTCTGCACTATTACCGGGAGTTAACGGGGCAAGTCTTGACAAAACAGCTCCACCTGCTTTCCCCCTTTCACCTTTAAGGTTATAAAGAAGCACCTGAGAACCACCTGTAACATTGTGCTTTTCAGTAGCATTAGTGTGTATAGCAAGATGAATATCTGCACCAAAAGAGTTGCTTTCTTCAACTCTTTTTTTCATATCATCGTTATACGTACACAAAACATCAAAACCATTTTCAACAAGAGTATCAACACAAGCCTTTGCAATTCTGTGACACTGTTCCTTTTCGTTTGTGTTACCTGTAGCATAAACATTTCCTACCTGATTACTTGGGGAAATATAGATTTTTTTACTCATACGCCTTCTCCTTTAATCTATTAATCTTTCATCATAGTCTGTAAAATAAGTCATTGCTCTGTCGCTATCATTCATTCCATCTGTAGTCGGGTCAACCACAACACCAACACAAGCAAGTATGTTTACAATAATACTGAACATATTAACAACGTCGTTCTCGCTTATTTCAGGTGTGATATCAAAAATCGACAAAACCTGATAAACAAAAGCAATAGCCAATGCAGAAAAACTAATCAGAAACGTTTTATTTTTTAATCTTGCTTTTATATTTATTTTCATACTAAAACTCCTTTGGCAGCTGCAACAACAATTCTTCATATTTATGTTTAACCTCACCATTGCCACCTGCTTTAATATATTTTTCTCCGGCGGCAATTCTTTCCGAAAGAGGCATTTCGTGGGACATTATTGTAAGTCTTTTTATTGAAAGGTAATTTTCAATAGAATGTTCACTCATTTCTTCAACCCAGATTTCCCACTTGCGTATAAGCCTGTAAACTTTAACAGCAGTTGCAGCTATAATTGATACGGCAGAAATAACTCCACCTATAACAATAATATCGTTTAATTTCATCAAACAGACTCCTCGTTAAATAACTTTTCTTCAATATTCTTTATAACATGGGCAATATCACGGTTATACTCAACATTTACCAACGCACCTTTTTCAAACGAAAGAATTGACATTTCAGGACTTTTGCTTTTTATTCCTTTAATCTCACCTGAAGAATCCGGAACTAGTGTTTCTACACTTTTATACACCTTATAATTTGATGCTTTTTCACCAAACTCAATCTGAAAATCCGTAAAACTTGCTGAATCACCTTGCGAAAATTCTTCTGTTTCCGAACAGTAAAAAACAAGACAATTAAAGGGCTTTTCAATTTCCTGATTTTCAACCAGAACTCTGGTTTTGCTATTCCTTTGAAAAAATATTTTTCCAACTTCTTCAACTGCACCGTTTTCTTCGTTTATCAGAGCCACCATACATTTCAAACTATCTTTATCATTACTACTCACCTTTGAACCGAACGAATATTTACCTTGTGGCAATGTATAACCAAGATTTATTTTTTCGTAATTCTCACATTGAACATTCTGTACACTGCTTAAATTTTTACCGCCTAAAACAAATTTAGTGTTTTCGTACTCAAAATACGGTGAATATTCAGTTGCGACATTACTTTTTTCTATTTGTATATCATATAATCTTGCAGTTTTACCTGCAGCTGCACTGGCATTAGGACCTGCAAAAAAAGCTATTCCATCAAATTCCTGTGGAAGTGAAATATTCTCAACAACACTTCTTCCATCGAAATTTCTTACAAAGGTGGCACCTCTTGTTGGCCCACCATCTTGTGTGAACCACACAAGATATTTTTCCACGGATGAATCGTCAGCTTCTATCATCGCACTTATTGAATAAACTCCTGCAGGACAAGCTTTTTCAAATGAAATATTCTTTCTTTGAGTAAATTCTCCGATATCAGTTTCAGTCATTAAATTTTTTCGTGTTATTTTACACTCAACATCGTGAGTTAGAGGCGAAACATCATCCATCACAACATTTCCGGCAACACAACTACCTTTTAGAGCATTTGAAAATATATTTTTACTTTCAGATTTTTGGTTTTGCAACTTAGTTTCAGTTGATTCAACCAAATCATAAACGGCTTTTGCTGAAGGAACTTGTAAATGAGAGTTCTCTGAAGAAATTTCTTTCACAAGTTCATCTCTTTTAACGTAATCCATCTGAATAATGATATTTTCACAAAAATCTGCAAGCATTTTGCAATATTCTTCATATCTTGAAATTTCGGGAATATCCTGAGTCTGTGTTTCTTCAGTATATGATCCTTCATCAACAAAAAAACCTGTAGGCTTCGGTGAATACACAAGTTCTAAAGCTTCACCGTTTTTTCTGTATGCATAAACACCTAAAGCAACTCCACCTTTTTTCAATGACGGTATGTAACACCTGTTATTGAAAAGTGGTACAGGGATGTTGTTAAAAACTGCAGTAACAGTAAGACCATCAAAGCACGAGGGAAGTGTAAATTCACATTCATTAACACAATACTCGCCTTCTGTTACCTGATGACATTCAACAATAGCAACTCTATCTTTTGTTACGTCGACTTTCAATTTATCCCCTCCCTATTCTGTTACTTTTAAATACATTTTCTTAAGATAATTCTCATAAGAGCCGTGCTTATCTTTTTCTTCTTTGCGTAGTTTAAATTCATTTTCAGTTAAAATCCCACTAAAGCCTGTAAGCTCATAAAATTGTTTATATGTTTTGGGATACGAAACAGCTTCTTTTTCTTCATCGTCTTTATTATTGCCACCACTTTTACCTGAAGAGCCTGATGAACCTGATGAACCTGAAGAACTAAGTTTTTGCTGCTGCAAAGCATATTCACGATCCTTGTTTGCTTGCTCTCTTTTGGCTTCTTCTTGTTTAAAAAGTAAATTCTGTTGAAATTCTTGTCTATCAAGAGAATCCATAAACTCTTCAAAACTAAATTCCCTATCATTTTCCCATGCATCAACAGTTGCAAGGAACGCATCAAACTCAGCCTCAGACATTTCTGCAAGACTATCTGCAAGAAATTCCCCATCCTTATAATATCTATCAAGCTCGTCAAGATATTTTTTATAATCGTCACCATCAAGTGAACGTAAAACAGTCATATTGTTATAAAGCTTTTCGCCTTCATTTTTATAAGTATCATATGCTCTGTCTCTTAAATCCAAAGCAACATCATTTAAATTATTAAGATATTCATGAAAGCTTTGTGAGCCTGCATTAACAGCATATGAATTTGAATATCCACCTGTAAGAGCAGTTGCATCTGCAATTGTATCCATCATAGCCTTTTTACCGTTTTCAGTGTAAAGTTCTCTATACTGATGATAAAGTGGGTCAGCATTAAGGTTATACTCAAATTTTTCTCTGTTTAAGATATCGTTTAATATATTCTCAATTTGCTCCGAGTATTTGCTTTCATAATTATCCGGTGCATTGCTCTGCCACTGATTCAATTTATTTTCTGCGTCAATCAGAGCCTGACTTTTTTCATATTCAGGTCGTGGTGAAAGCTGAACTGACTGAGAAAAGCTCTGAACAGGCTGTGATTGCTGTTGAGTTTCTACCTGTTGTGTTACATTTTCTGTTGTATCAGCAACACTTTCGTTAAGCTTTCCCCATGTATTAACACCAACAATACCATCAACTGCAAGACCATTATTCTTTTGGTAGTCTCTTACTGCTGCCTGTGTTTTAACACCGAAAATACCATCTGTAGCAAGGCTGTACCCATATTTGTTAAGCTCTTCCTGAAGTTTTCTTACGTCATCTCCCCTAGAGCCGTATTTTATTGTTGAATATGCCATTTCATTCCTCCTAGTAGTTAATATAGAAACCATTCAAACGAACAACTGCACCTTTAGGAATAACCGTGTGGGTCCTAATAATTATCTCTCCTGTTTCACCATTTATAAAGGATTCGCAATAACCATAACCACCTGTTCTTACAGTTATTGGTGTATGGTCAGCAGGCTTTATGCTTGTATATCCGATAACAAAATCTGTATGTGCCGGAATATCTACTGCCGGTATTACACCAATAAACAAGAAATTCATATTCAGGCACGGGTAGCTTCTTATTCCGGATGTTGGTGCTATCTCACTGAAATTATCAGTAAATGAAACCTCGTTAAAAACCCCTTGTAGCTTTCCTTTTAAATTTAAATTCCAACCAACGGTAAGTTCATTTTCGTTCTCAGCATAGCAACCGAATGCTGCACCCTTACCCCCTTTTTTTATATTAAAAGGAATATCCGCACTTGGCACGACTCTTTCTGAAACGATGCCTGCCCAATGAATTCTATCGTAAACAGTAAATTGAAAAACGTACGAATTAGTTTGTGAAATCATACCGTTACCAAGAATTACAGGCGAACCGTTAAGAACAATCTCATCACTCCATATATCTGATGATGACTGTCGGAATTTACTACTTACAACCAGACTGTTTTTCCCTGATACATCACAATAGTTAACCCCATAATCCAACATAATATAATTACCGTTTTCATTTAAATCGCCATTAATATTACAACGTCTTAAACCGTAAATTATAACTGATGGTGGATAATAATCATTTACAAATACAGTAACCGATTGTGTGTAAGTCAATCCTCTTGAATCTCTTATTGAAACACTAATTTCAACGTTCCCGGAATCAAGAAGATAAAACCAGGCAGGCACAGTGTTTTGTGATTGATTTCCCACTTTAGTTTCACAGTTCACAACAACTGCACCGTATTTTAAATCAAGATTATTAACGTCAACTTTCACACCACTTATACCTTTGATATATACACCCCAATCAGCCGGTACACCGTTATCTATTTTTTCAACAGACAAATTAAAGGTAGGTTTGAAATCATTTGTATCGGGTATATTTAGTTTTACCGAATATGTATTGGAGCCTATATATTGACCATACCTATAGGTAGAAAGAATAATTGATATATATGCACCGGTTGTCCAGCTCATCTGATATGCCCAGTCCAAAGGTACAGTAAAGCTACCCCAATTCACACCTTCTTGTAGCCAGATGCTGTCCCAGGCTTCGCCAATTGAAAACTCTACACTATGAGAAAATTCTGCAGAAGCAGATGATACTGCACAATCAATATTCCATCCCGGACAAATTTCCGTTACTGAAAGAGAAAGACTTGATGTTCGTGGTATGATACTACAAGTAAAGCTACCCGAAACAGTACCACCACTTAAGTTTGCATTCCCCATACTGAATTGTCCGACAATATCCAATAAAAGAGAACCGTCGGCATTGTTATAGATATCACCCGTCCATTCGGCAAGAATAACCGTCGCAGAATTTCTCGTGTCTATTTCAAGATTTCTATAAATTTTTGTTTCACCGTTCACCGTAATCGAAGCACTGTTTTTCCATTCATCAAGGTTATATGCCGAAGAAGAATACCCGTCATTTCGTCTGACGTTGAGTTTTATAGTTACGTTTGTTGTGTTATGTTCAATGCTCTGGCTGTTTTGTGTAACATTCAGCCATAAATCGTAGTATTTACTTGCACTACCGGTGCAAGCACCAAAATAATCAGCCATAGCTCCACTTCACCTCCAGACCGTTTTCAGTAGTATCAAACACAAAAAAACCTTGTGTGCTGTTACCTATTTTCAGGTAATCAAGAATTTCTGCCCTTGTGATGTAAAGGTTATTCTGAGAAATATAAGCAACCTCACTAGAACCCTGGTAAAAGGATAATCTATCATTAGTAAATCTTGCTTTAATAAGACTATCACTTCGACCAATTTCGATACCATAAATACCCGGTTCAAGCTCACCTTTTCTTATATACACATTAAGCTCGGAAACAAATTCTTTAACCTGGCCACCTACGCTGCTTATATCATCCGATAAAAACCCTAATGATTTATTAAAGGTTTCAGTGATGTTGGAAGACGTTTGTATAATTTTAGAGCCAAGCTTATCTTCTAAACCGTACATTTCATTTTTGGAAGCAAAGCTTTTGGTAACCTGAGACATAATCGAATCTGCCTGCTGAGTAATTTTTGAATTAGTATCCTTTTTATATGTTTCAAGGTCATTCTTTACTTCTTCTGTTTTGGTGGTGTTGGTTTCAATTTTTTCTGCCGTCTGAGAAAAACTTGATTCCGTTTCATTTACGAAATCACCGAACTCTGATTTTGCAACAAACGTATCACTTGCCATAGTTGAAATTTCTTCTTTGGTAGCTTCAATTTTCGTATCAAATTCATGTTCTATTTCTTCTGCTGTTCTCAATATTTCATCTTTAAGCTCGTCAAATCTTTTCAGACTTTGATTTTTGAGAGAAATTATTTTTTCTTCATCTGTTTTTTCATTTTCACTGACCTTTTGCGCCAACGCCTGTATTTCAGTTGACGTTTTATTACCTAAAATCATAGATAAGGTTTCGTTAAGCTCATACAAATAGTTTTTCAAAAGTAAAAATTTGTTATCAGCAGAATATTTATCTGAAGTTAAATTAGGAACAGTTAAATTCAAATCATACATTCAGTTCACTTCCTGTCTGAATTTCTCTGGAAATACTGAAAACGCCAAACTCACCTTTGCCTGAAACACGTATTTTCAAAGTATCACATCTCGGTGAAGTGAACGGCAAAACGAAAGACCCTGTTTTATCTAAACATATTTCCTTCTGGGTTTCCCATTTACCGTTCAAATCTGTTTGAAAATCAATTTTTACAGTTGTACCTTTTTTGCCGTATGCACGAAAAACTATTTTTGAATAGTATTTATTTTCAGGCATACCAAGACCCCAAAGACCTGTCTGAGCACACCATTCAAAATCATTTTCTTCTGTGTAACCTGAAAGACCGTTGGAAAAATTACCAAACCGATTAACTCCATCTGCAAGACAAAGTCTTTTTTCACCATTTATACGTGCAATAAAATACAGATTACAATTGTGTGTAGCAAACTCCAAAACATCAATTCCATCTTCTCTGTGCCATATCCCCTTACCTTCATCAAATGTAAAAAGATGACGTTTGCCGAATTTATCTGAAAGGCAGACATAATATTTGTCACCTGAAGCACCTGCTACTGCATCGGTATAGTATTCATCACCCAAAGCCTTCGAAACACATACAGGCACACCACCTTCAAATGCACAAATACCTTTTGGTGATTTATAATAAAGTGTTTCGTTTACTACTACCAAAGACTTGCTGCTACCCTTTTGTACTCCACGTATATAAGACGTATTGACAGTATATGGTGGATTCATTCCGTAAATTTTGTGGATGCACATTTCTTTAAAAAAGATAATGTATCCACGATAGCTTATCGCACCAGTAAACTCGCCATCGGTACCAACACTTACAGCATAGCTGTCAGAAGATATACCCATAAACGAATTGAAGTTTGTAGGGTCACCAAGTTTAGAAGCGTATATTTCATTGTTTTCAGAATTGCATCCCCACAACCTGTTTCCATTTTCACAAACAAAATCCATATCGGGCACTTTACGTTCAATTTTTATAGCTTTTGTCTGGGTTAAGGAATCCGGAATAATACCCGTTACAGTTATATAATTGTCAGCAATATCACGTATAATGTGAGATCCGTTCAGCTGCTCGTTTTCAAGCCCTGTAATTAAAACACCATCGTATTGCTTAAAGCTTTTTCCTATATTTTCACAGTAAATACGCACGTAGGTTTCTGCAATTGAAAACCAGATTGAAGCAGACTCTGAATATTGCTTCAATTCATTAGGTTGTACTGACGTATCAAGCCACAACGCACCATTGACAGGGTTTTGTGGTTCCGTATCGGAAATAATATAATCTGAATAAAGCTCACCATCAGCTTTACAAAGTGAAACTAAAACTTCTGTACCTTCCGTTGTTTCGAAAACGGCTTCTAGAAAGCCGTAATCACTGAAATCAGCAGTATTAAAATAAAACTTGTCCGGAAAAACAATTACCTTTGCTCCCATTGAAACAAATTTTCTTTCCTTTTCTGTATCAGGAAAGAAAATGCCGGAGATTCTTTCACCACCGTAAAAAAGGGAATTATCTTTTATATAACAGATTTTATTTTTCGCAAACAACCCATGAAGACTTTCACCAGAAACGTTAAAAAACGCCCTTTTATTTCGTGGAGATAAAAGTGGATAACTGTCAGCTGTCATATTCTCTTCAAATTCAAAACAATTTTCTTTAATTACCTTGTTATTGCAATATCCATCAAAAGAATTTATCATATCCTTTTGTGATTGCAGATTGTCAAGCTTAGGTTTATACATAAAACTTCCCTGCCTTTATTTTTGTGTTTACAGGAATTTTCGTTTTACGGTTTATAAAGTCATGCATTTCTTTATACATTCTGTTAAAAAGAGCTGCCGAATTATTGAATCTGCCTATTTCACCGTTTAAATAATCAAGCTTCATATTTAAATAACAAATATAGATTTCACCATATTCGTCAGGTGCCTTTGCAACAGTTTCAAGGGATGTTGTTTTTCCGTATCCCGAAAAAGTTTCACCTGTTCTTTTATTAAGAATTTCAGATGAAATTTTAAAATCAAGCTGTGAAATCCAGTCAAGCTTTACATCAAGGGAAACTTCGTTTTTACGTTCTTTGTCAAAAGTTTCAATAATCTTTGAAAGTGTCATATAATCACACCCTTAAAGAGAGATATTTGCGTCAATATATGCTGCAGACACAGCAGCCATCTCTTCACTATTTTTGATAACTTCTGCAAAACGCTGTGGAATCTCTACAGTTTTGCCTGTCTGAACAAGAATCCTTTCACCGTTTACAGCTACAAAACGTTCTGTGTCATTTCGTGACTGTTTAGGTATAAAAACGCTTACAAGCTTTTCGTTTTCGGTATTTTCAATTTTTTTATTTGCCATAAATAATCTCCTTTTCTTTTTTCGGGTCCGGTTTTATATAACCGGACCCTTTAAATTATTTAGTTTGCCTTTGCTGTTGCACTGAATGCAGAACCACTTTCAATTCTGATAAGATATTCTTCTACAAGTCGTTTTGCAGTTTTAAGGCCTTTCCAACCAATTGATGAACGCTGGTTAAGAGGATCATTGCCGTAGCCCTTCTGTTTTACGATATGTTCAATACCACCACCGGTTACACTAGTAACACCATAAGCATCAGCACCGATAATAAGTGTTGCGAAAACTGCTGCACCACTTGCACCTTCATTCCAGATTTTAGCCTCGGTGCTTTCAACGAAACGAACACCACCAAGGCAACCGATTTCACCTTTGAGCATATTTTCGGGTGTAGCATATTTCTGTACTTCCATCCACTGATTACCTGCTTCCTGCATAAGGTCGTAAGCAACGTAAGGATGAATAATACCAACATAATAGCCATCAATTTTAGGTGCATTCATAGCTTTAAGCTCTGCAGCTGCCTTGAAAACATCCTTTACACGAAGAAGACAGCTTGAATCAATACTGCTTCTTGATGTAACTGCTGTTTCAGTTGTGCCGTTTACCTTGGGGCAATAAAGCACGTTTGTACCACCAACAATTTCATTACGTACAATAGTATCCATTGTAAGACCTGCCTGTGAAGCAAGCTGTTTTGTAGCTTCAACAATTGTGTTATCAACTGCTGTAAGCTCAAGAAGGTCAGTCTGTTCAATATAATCACCATACTGCTCAACTGTTGCTGAAACGCTTGACACGTTAAGCTTATTACCTGTGGGAGTTACACCTTCTGTAAGGGGTGTAAGTGCCTTAGGAAGTGATGAAAATTTACGGAACTCAATAATCTTACCACCGTTTTTAGGGATATCTCTTTTCTGACCGAACTGGTCATGAACAAGATAAGGTGAGGCAAGTGTAATAAGAGTTTTATCATAAAAAGTTTTCATTTCTGCAGAAAGGTTTTCAGATGTGGTTGCATTTACCACTTCACCTGCTGCAAAAAGCTGAAGATTTACAAAATAGTCTGTCATAATTATTCCTTTCCGACGGTGTCAAAACCTGATATTTGCACCGTTCTCAACCTGTTTTAATATTTTTAAAATATCTTTTGAGGTGAGGGAATTAACGTCAACCGTTGTAACAACACCACTTTGAGAAGAAACACCGTTTTCAATAGGTCGTCTGCCTTTTGATTCAATATCGTTTACCATCTGCTTACGTACTCTTTGTGCTGTATAAGCCATAGCACCACTTAAAATTTCGTCTTTATGAGATGTTTCGTAAGCATCTTTAACCGATACACCGTTAAGAACAAGCCTTGAAAAAAGGCTGTTGCTTTTAAGCTCTTTTCTTAAATTAAAATCAGGATACGACTCTTTAAGCTTTTCACCCTGTTCAGCCCAATTTTTAACATTCAAAGCGAGAGTATTCAACCAGGATTTTTTATTCTCTGTTTCATTTTTTCTGTCGTTGTTCTCGTTTTCTTGCTTTTCGGGTGATTCCATACACTCTGCAAGCTTGTGCTCTTCCCCTTCCTGCAAACCATATTTTTCCATAAGACCTGCAACAACTGGTGAAACGTTATTCTTATAAGTTTCCAAAGTCTTGGTTTCTTTAAAACGTTTGTCGATAATTGCCTGTGTTTTTTTAGTAAACTGCTCTTTGAATTTCCCGTTAATAAGCTGAGAAAACTCATCATCGGCAGTTAATATTTCATTTTCTTTCTGTTCGGCGACAACAGAGCCTTCAACGCCCGTCTCACCAACCTGACCGTCACTTCCCTCACCGGCAAACAACTGAAGGTTTGGTGTGTAAATAAATTTTTTCATATAAAATCCTTTCTTCATCGTCTTTCCGAAGTGTCATATATATAAAAAACCGTTCGGCCGTAACGGTTTTATACACCGTAAAAATTATTCAAATGTTATATATTTCGGGTATTCACAAGAAAGCATATAAAGCCCTTTCATACACGTTTCAATAATTGCTTCCACCCTGTTTTCAGCGAAATCAAAGGCCTCTACTTCAATACAAACATACCCATCACGAACAATATTTTTATGTAATTTGAGTCTGCCGTCAGCTTCTTCATCATTAATACAATTCAATAACGTACAAACTAATGCAGACACCCCTGCACACACAATATCTTCGCCACTTTTTGCGTAGCCACTGTGTCCTTCAATATTTATAAGAATTTTGTCGTAATATCGTCTTTCGCAAACTTTTGTCACAAAATATTACCCCCATTACTGATACGGGAAATAACGTTTTCTTTGCCTTCAAAATCCATCATACTTACTGCCATTAAAGCCTGAGTTCGCATTTCAGGATTGAAAAAACCTGCATTATAAAGCTGTAAAGCAAGTTCATTCTGACTGATTTTTGAAAAAGGACTTGCCTTTTCTGCACTGACCTTAATATCAAATACTGGCATTCTTGAACCAACTTCCAGCCCAAACTCAACACCCTGATTTCTAAGACGGATTTCAGTGTTGTCATAGGCTATAAATTGTTCATTTCCGTTTGGTAAAACCACCCTGAAAAATCGTGGTTCATCGTAAAACTGCCTTATAAGCTCAACGGCAAGCTTGTTGATTTCAGAAAAAGCTCTGTAACCACCTTTTACCATATCACGGGTAAGCTTGCTACCTGCTTCCTGAAGTGCTGCAATAGCTGATGCTGCCGTAACACCACTTGAAACTCCACCCTGAGAAAAATCTCTGTTACCACTTGTTTCTTTGAGTTCATCAATTTTGCCGTTGAGAATACCAAGATAAACCTCGGGGATGCCTGACATACGAATCTCTCTTATACTGTCTTCACCTAAATTACTGCCTGAAACGTGAACAAAATTATTTGACCAATCGGCAAATTCTTCTTCATTTACGGCACCTGATGAATTTATAAAGTATCTTGGATTTGTAGCCATGGTTGCATTTCTTACCATAGCATTACTTAAAATATCTATCTGCTTCTGTGCATCCTTCATAATGTCTATGTAACCGAATCCACAAGGCGTACCTTCTTCAACAAATAAGGTATCAAAAACGAAAGGATATTTTCCGTGGTCATAAAAACCTCTTTCGGCATACTCCGGATCATTTTCTGACGCATATAGTAATTCACCGTTACACATTTTACAGTAATGAACAATTTCGGCTCCGTTTTTTATAACCTTATAATATTGGTCAACAACTGCACTTTTTTGAGAAGTGTCAACCGTATCATCAAAAACATATTTTGAAATTTCCAGATTAGACTCGCCTAACTTACCTGATAAAAACGGATACAACGAAAGAAGTATATCGTTATCAATAAGTTCAACGTGAAAAATACTTTTACTTTTTTGAATATCCTTAACACCCGGCTCCCAGAAAAGATTAAGTAAATCTATCTGCTTTATTTCAATATCACCCAACCCATTACTTTTTAATGGGTTCCAGAACACACCGTAAACAGATGTTCCTGCTTTAAGCTTGTACCACCAGGCATCACTGTAAAGCTTTTCAAAACCGTTCCTTTCAAAAATAACAGGTAAAATCTGCGAAAGAACCTGTGCTGCCGTACGGTCACTTTCTTCTCGCGGCAAGCAGCTTACAGCAGGATAATTATCCATAGCATCAGCGTGCTTGTTTGCAATTGAATTAAATAACCAGGCAGACGCATTTTCATTGCCGTCACTACCGTTTATACTGTTCCAATGACGCATCTTAAACCATTGCTCATTTTCAACTATTCTTTTTTCTAAGGTTGCCTTTCCTTCTTTATATTTTTTTAAAATTTCGAGAGCCTTATCTACATACTCTTTATCAATAACACCTGTTCTGCCTGTTTCGTCACTTGAAAGAATTTTGTCAAAACCCTTTTTAGTAGCTTTATTATTTCTTACATCTTTTTTAGTTTCATTGTTAATCTCTTTTTTCATATAAACTCCTTTTAGTTTTAAGGTCTTGAACTCCTCATAAGATCCAATGGATCATCAGATATTTTTGCCATTTGCTTTTTATAGGTTGGCTTTATTGGTCTTGCCATACACATATATCTTACTTCATCAGCAATATGGTCTTCGCCTGTAGTATCAAGGTCCTCAGGGTTAGTTGCACTGAAGCTTAATTCCGGTACAGTTCTTATAAAACCTTTACAGTTACTGAACACATACATCATTGGTATCCCTTTATCGTCAAAGCTCAATCTGTAATGCACCTGCATCCAACCGGGTAAACGTTTGTTGTCACCTTTTGTGAAATAAACTCCGTTTCTGTTTGCTGCTTCAATAATTGCTTCACCTCTTGAAGCATCCCATATAGAAGGGTCAGCAACACCAATTATCTGTTTATTTTTCAACCACCTATGCTCTTTTTCGATTCTTGAAATCTCAGAAAAGATCTTTTCCGGTGGCCATTTAACACCTTCGTTAGGTGTTTTAGTACATCCGTAAAGCTCAAGAATCCTGTAAAGCCTGCCGTCGTAATCAACTGCCCACCACGCACATGAAAACGGCTTTGCGTAGCCAAAGTCAAAAGAACGGTATATTGTCCAATCACGTGGAATCTCAAAGGGCTCAATAACGTGAGTAAAAACTCCATCACCATAATGCTCTTTACAATCTCTGAATTCTTCAAAAAACTGACCGTCAAATATATCCCAATTGCCAAATCTGTGAGCCTGACGAAGCTTTTCGGGCAATGCATCAAGCACCTTTACATATTCAGGATTTGTTTTCATAAGCACCGTATTGTCATCAATTGTTGCAGGTATAAATACATAGTCATCAGGATCCTCACCGTTTTCAAAACGACCTTTTACAAAAAGCCGTTTAAACCAGTTATGCCCAACTCCTCCGGGATTACCTGTAAAATACATACGTGGTTTAAAATCTATTCTTGTAGTTCTGTTACAGGTGGTAAGAAACTGTATTTGCTGAAATGTAAAATGAGTACACTCTTCAACACCTATAACGTCGTATTCTTGACCCTGATATTGATATATATCGTTTTCTGTATCACAATATCCAAGCCTTATTCTTGACCCGTTAGGAAAAATAAAAGCTCTTTCATCTCTTTTGTATCGTGCTATGCCGTTGAGCTGTGCCAGCATTGGTAAAAGATGATTTTCTCTTAACTCAGGCAAAGTTTTTCTTAACAGCAACAACTTTAAACCGTCGTATTTCAAAGCAAGTAAAATAAATTTCGTACGTAATGCCCACGATTTCCCGCCACCTCTTGCGCCACCGTAACCGATAAATCTTTTAGAGCATTTAAAAAACTCTTCTTGTTTTTTATTAGGTTTAGAAATAACAAGCTCTTTCAACCGCCCCACTCCTCAGTTTTATCGTCAAAACGAATAAAAACACCATTATCACTATTTCCAAAGGCTTCGCTTTCCTCTAACAACTCGTAAAGCTCTTTAAGAGCGCCAACGCTTTCCTTTAAAAACTTGCCGTCAACGTCAGGCTTTCCTGTCTCTCTAAAGTTTTTACGTGCTTTTTTCACAATATCATCTATTAATGCACTCATATTTCCTGCGGCAGATGAAACCTTTTTCAGACCATCGTTACCGCTATTCTTTTTTCTGTTGTCATTTACAGATTTTTCCGTCTTACCGTTATTTTCGTTTTGCAAAAGCCTTTTCACCGCCTTTCAACCTGAGAAGCAAGAAAAATATATTCTTCATGCTCTCTTACCCGTTTCATACAGAGTTGAAACAGCTCTGTAATGAGGGCAATTTCGCCCCCCTTTAACAGAACAATAATCAATTTCGTATTTTCTTTTCTCCTCATCTGTCGGAAATGTATGTTTACAAGCTTTTTTACTTAAAACTCCCTCACAAGTAATAAAACCTTTCCCCTCTTTCAAATAAAAGGGGCATTCAATAACACTTTCGATTTGTTTACTCATAAAAAATCCTCCTTGTACGATTTATGGTATTGACAACAACTGCAAAATATTTTATATTATTATTGTGGTTGGTACGGTGTTCCGAACTACACGTACATTATAGTACGGGATTTTGAACTTTTCCACCTACTTTCGAACATTTGTTCGTTTTCTACTTTTTGCACAAAACAAGAAAGGTGTGGTTGTCAAAAATGCACAGCAAGATACAATTTTTATGCGAACAAAACGGAATTAAGGTTGCTCAATTATGTAAAGAAGCAGGAATTCCAAAAAGCACGATATCTGATTTAAAAAACGGCAGAACGAAAACTCTTTCCACTCAAACATTAAAAAAGATATCAAACTACTTTAACGTTTCTCTTGACTTTTTTGACAACACAAACGATCAAGTTGACATAATCAGAGATGAGCTTTTTGAAAAAAGAAAGCTACTCTTCGATATGTCAAAAAGAGCAAACGAAGAGCAGCTTGATGCAGTTATAAACGTAGTAAAAACTTTGATAGGTAATAACGAAGAATTTTAAGAAGGAGAATAAATTGAGCAAAGTATTTGTAAGACAAATAAAAATGCCGCTTACAGTCAGGGCATTCACTTTACCCGATGCAAACGGCGATTTTAATATTTATATTAACGAAGACCTTTCAGACGAAGCCAAGAAAAAATCACTTGCTCATGAGAAAAAGCATATAGCAAGAAATGATTTCGCATCTACAAAATCGGCTCGTCTTATAGAGCAGGAAATTCTGTTATGATTATTTATCGGCTTTATTTTTCACCATAAGAGATGCAACTATAAGTGCCGATATACCTGCTACGAGCTTACCTATAATAACGGCTAAAATATGCTCGTCGTTATAAGAGAGTGTAAATGCAAGGTGGTCACCAAATACAAATGCAGCTGAAACTGCAAAAGCAAGGTTCATTACCCTACCCTTTTTATTCATTTTATCAGCACTTTCCATTGTGGCTATGCTGTTAGCAAGTGTTGCTATAAGACCTATAACTGAAGTCTCGTCTAACGAAAGCTTCTTACCTAATACGGTAAGGGGCTTTTTTAATATTTTTGAAATTATCGCAATCAAAGGAAATGTACCCGCAAGTGTGATACAAATAGTAAATACAGTCAACGCACTTTCATTGAGTGGCGCAGTTTTTGCAATAATGACTTTGCCTGTAAGAGTCTGAAAAATACCTAAAGCGAGACCGAATGTAATTAAAATGCCTATAAATTTACCGAAAACTGAGAACACTTTTATTGTACCTTTTGGAAATTTAAGAAGACCTATAACTATAATTACAGAAATAAGTAATGCAGGTACCAGATTTATTAAAACCTTTAACGGAGAAATACCCATAACCAAGCCTGAAACAAAGCAACCAACAGGTATTGTTGCAATACCGCAAAGAAGACCTAAAAGCACATCGTTATGGTTTTCGGTTTTTGATGAGCGAAGTGCTACAGGAATTGTAAACGAAACCGTCGCACCTAACATAGATGCTACACACAACCCGTGAAATGCACCTAAAAGCTTGTCTGTAGCGACAGAATCTGCCAGAGCAGCACCACCCATATCGTTTGCAATAAGAATACCTGCTAATGCAGACGGGTCAAACCCACAGCTTTTTGCAACAGGTGCTATTACAGGTAAAAGTATATCGGCAAGAACAGGTGCTAAAGTCATCATACCTAACATAGAAAGTGACAACGGTCCTAATGTAAGAATACCTTTTTCAAACTCGTCACCTAATTTTAAACGATTGCCGAAAATTTTATCAAGTGCACCGATTACAGCAAACACTGCCATAATCCACGCCAAAATTCCACCCAAAAAAATCACATCCTGAACAATATAAAAAGCTTTTTTCTTATAAACTTAATATATTATACTTTCATATCACAACAATTTCAAGTGTGTAAGAATATAAATATTGCTTTATCGTAATGTTTACTATATAATGGTATATGTATACTTACATAATTGGGAGGAGATTGGTTTTTGAATATTATAGTTGTGGGAATCGGTAAGGTTGGTTACACCGTTGCCGAACAGTTATCCCAGGAAATGCACGATATTACAATTATTGATACTGAAGAAGACGTTATAAATGACACTCTTCAGGATATAGACGTTATCGGTATTATCGGTAACGGTGCCACTAGAAAGGTTCTTGAAAGTGCAGGCGTTGAAGAATGCGACTTACTTATCGCTCTTACAGGCAGCGATGAGCTTAATATACTTAGCTGTCTTCTTGCTAAAAAGTTGGGTGCAAAAAGCACCATTGCCCGTGTAAGAGATCCTGAATACAGCGACGATTTAAGACTAATCAAAGACAGTCTTGGACTTGCTATGGCAGTAAACCCTGAACGTGAAGCAGCAGCAGAAATTCAAAGGATAATGAAATTCCCTACAGCAAGAAACGTTGATTTTTTTGGTCACGGTAAGGTTGATCTTATAAGCTTTACAGTAAATCAAAACTGTACTTTATGCGGAACAGCTGTTAAGGATTCTTTCTCTAAAATAAAAACAAAAGCACTTATTTGTGCAGTTGAACGAGGCGAAGATGTTTTTATTCCTACCGGTGACTTCGTTATTGAAGATCGCGACGTTGTAGCAATTCTCGCACCTTCCAAAACAGCTCCTGAGTTTTTCAAACAAATAGGATACCGTGTCAACGATATCAAAAACATTATGATAATCGGTGGTGGTAAAATCGCTGTTTATCTTGCAAAAATGCTTTCCAATATAAGAATAAGCACAACTATCATTGAAAAAAATCTTGATACTGCTCTTAATCTTAGTTACGCCCTCCCCGATGTTAATGTTGTTCATGGTGACGGAACAAACCGTTCTCTTCTTCTCGAAGAAGGTCTTAAAGAGGCTGATGCATTCTGTTGCTTAACTGGTATTGATGAAGAAAACATCGTTCTCTCACTTTTTGCAAAAAGCACTTCACCAAAAATAAAAACAATTGCTAAGGTTAACCATACACTTTTTAGAGAGGTATTACAAACTCTTGATATTGACAGTGTTGTTTACCCCAAATTCACAACTGCAAGTATTATCTTAAAACATGTTCGTTCAAGAGTTGCCGGTAACACAGCAACTGAAGTAAAGAAGCTCACAAGAATAATTAACAACAAGGTCGAAGCTGTGGAATTCCGCGTTTCTGATGATAGTCAGCTTGCCGAAAAAGAAATTCAAACTCTTAATTTAAGACCGAACATTCTTTTAGGTTCTATCACAAGAGGCAGTGATGTTATTATCCCTCGAGGCTCTGACGTTTTAAAACCCGGAGATTCAGTCGTTGTGGTTACAACAACTGAACGTCTTACAAATCTTGATGACATTCTTGAATAAGGTGAAGTTTAAATGAACAGACGAATGATAGCATATGTCCTCGGTATTCTTCTTTTATGTGAAGCGGGGTTATTGCTTTTTCCTACGATAGTTTCCATAATTTACAGTGAAGCTACTCTAACAAGTTTTTTAATTACAATAGTCTCGCTTATAATATCAGGTTTAATTCTAATTAAGCTTAAACCCGAAGACACAACTATTTATGCAAAAGACGGTCTTATAATTGTTTCTTTAGGTTGGATAATTTTAAGTTTATTCGGCTCTTTACCTTTTTACATAAGTGGTGAAATTCCTCATTTTATTGATGCTCTTTTTGAAACCGTTTCAGGTTTAACAACAACAGGTTCAACAATATTGTCAGACGTTGAAGTACTTTCAAAATCATTAATTTTCTGGCGAAGCTTTACTCATTGGATTGGTGGTATGGGTGTTCTTGTTTTTGTTATGGCTGTTTTACCCCTTGCGGGTGGCGGTGGTGACATTCACTTAATGAGAGCTGAAAGCCCCGGACCATCAGTTGAAAAATTAGTTCCACGTTCAAGCCAATCAGCCCGTATACTTTACGGTATTTATTTAGGTTTCACCGTAACGGAGTTTATATTGCTTCTTATAGGTGGTATGCCTGTTTTTGACGCCTTAACCCTTACTTTTGGTACTGTTGGTACAGGTGGTTTCGGTATTTTAAACTCCAGTATAGCAAGCTACAGCCTTTACAATCAGATAGTTATAATGATATTTATGATTCTCTGTGGTATAAACTTCAACGTTTATTTCCTTTTGTTACTCAGACGTTTCAAGGACGCTTTCAAAAGTTCTGAGTTGAAGGTTTATTTCGCAATTATGTTCAGTGCAATTGCAATAATCACAATAAACGTAAGAGATTATTTTGATTCATTATACGAAGCATTCCATCATTCTGCTTTCCAAGTAAGTGCCGTAATGACTTCAACAGGTTATTCAACCGTTGATTTTAATAACTGGCCCGAGGCTTCAAAAGCCTTACTTCTTATAGTTATGTTTATAGGTGCTTGTGCCGGTGCTACCGGTGGCGGTTTTAAGGTTTCACGAGTTATGCTTTTGCTTAAATATGCCGCAAAAGAGATTAAAACAATCGCACACCCGAGAAGTGTAAAAGTTTTAACACTTGAAGGTAAAAAGGTAAGCAACGAAACCATAAAAAGCACTTGTGCATATTTAATAGTTTATGTTTTTATTTTTGCAGTTTCTTTCATTGTAATATCGTTTGATAAAATGGATTTACTTTCGAACTTTACAGGTGTTCTCACAACAATGAATAACATTGGTCCCGGTCTTAACGTTGTAGGACCTTCAGGCAACTTTGGTTCTTACAGCGTTCTTTCAAAATTAGTTTTCATAGCAGATATGCTTATCGGCAGACTTGAAATTTTCCCCATAATCTGCCTTTTGACTCCATCGAGACAAACAATAAACTTCTTCAAATCAATCAAGAGAGGAAAGGTAAAATGAGAACAATAAAAAACATCAACAAAAATTGGTTCTTTTCAGATTCAGTAAAGGAGTCACCAAAATTTTTACCAACCGATTGGACAACACTTGATTTACCTCATACATGGAATGGTACTGACGGTCAGGATGGCGGTAACGACTATAAACGACAGAAATGTTATTACTGCAAACAAATTGAAAAAACTGACCTTACCGGTAAAAAGAACTATATTGAAATTGACGGTGCAAATTCAACAGCAGAAGTTTTCTGGAACGGAAAATCTCTCACAATTCACCATGGTGGTTATTCTCGTTTCAGAGTTCTTATTCCTGAAAACGACATAAACGAAATAAACCTTCTTACAATAACCGTTGATAACTCACCTAACGATTTTGTTTATCCACAGGTTGCTGACTTCACCTTCTATGGTGGTATTTATAGATATGTAAATATAGTAAGCGTATCTGATACTCATTTTGATTTAGAGTATTTTGGTACACCCGGTGTAGCTGTTACCCCTGTTGTTGATGGTGAAAATGCAGAAGTTACGGTTGAAGGCTTTGTTACAAATCCTGTAAATGCGAGTGTTAATTACAAAGTTTTTGACGGTGATACAGTTGTTTGCGAAGCAACTGTTCCTGCAGATAATGCAAAAACTTCTTTTGTTATTGAAAACGTTCATCTTTGGAATGGTAGAAAAGACCCCTTCCTTTACAATTTAAAAGCAATTCTTGTTAAAGACGGTGAAGAAATTGATGAAATTTCTACACGTTTTGGTTGCCGTTCATTTAAAATTGATGCAGAAAAGGGCTTTATTCTTAATGGTAAAGAATATCCCCTTCGTGGTGTTTCTCGTCATCAGGATTATCCTGAAAAAGGTAATGCTCTCACAATCGAAGACCACAAGCGAGATATTGACCTTATACTAGAAGTTGGTGCAACAACGATCCGTCTTGCACACTATCAGCATTCACAGGATTTTTATGACCTTTGCGATGAAACCGGTCTTGTTCTCTGGGCAGAAATCCCCTATATTTCAAAGCATATGCCAAAAGGCAGAGAGAATACAATCTCTCAGATGAAGGAACTTATAACACAAAATTACAACCACCCATCAATAGTTACCTGGGGACTTTCAAATGAAATAACAATTACAGGTGGTTCAGACCCCGACCTTATTGAAAATCATAAGATTCTTAACAAACTCTGTCACGATATGGACCCGACACGTCCTACAACTATGGCAGCAGTTACAATGTGTTCACCCGATTCCGAAATCACCAAAATCAGTGATATTCTTTCATATAATCACTATTTCGGTTGGTATGGTGGTACTACCGATATGAACGGTCCTTGGTTTGACGATTTCCATAAGAGATATCCTAACAAACCAATTGGTATAAGCGAATATGGTTGTGAAGCACTTGACTGGCACACATCTAATCCCTCACAGGGTGACTACACCGAAGAATATCAGTCATATTACCACGAGGAGCTCATAAAACAAATCGCTGAAAGACCTTATCTTTGGGCAACTCACGTTTGGAATATGTTTGATTTCGCTGCTGATGCACGTGCAGAAGGTGGCGAAAACGGAATGAATCATAAAGGTCTTATCACCTTTGACCGTCAATATAAAAAGGATTCTTTCTATGCTTACAAAGCATGGCTCAATCCCGAACCAATGGTTCATATCTGTTCAAAGAAATATGTTGACAGAGTTGAAGATATAACAAAAATCACAGTATATTCAAACTGTGACGAAGTTGAGCTTTTCAGAAACGGTGAAAGTGTTGAAAAGCAAAAGAAAGGTAAATATCCCTTCTTCTATTTCAATGTAAAAAATGAAGGAACTTCAACAATTGAAGTAAAAGCAGGTGACCTTTCAGATACAGCTATCATCAACAAAGTTGATACACCTAACGAAGCATATATTATGAAAGAAGAAAATCAGGTTATTAACTGGTTTGAAATCACAACTCCCGACGGTTATTATTCTATCAACGATACAATCGGTGATATTATGAAAAGCTTTAAGGGTAAAATTGCTCTCGTTAAGCTTCTGATGCTTATGAAAAACGTAATGTCACAAGGCTCAAAAGACGGTAAAGCAGAAGTTATGGGCTTCAGCTTCGATAAAATAAACAAAGATATGATCAAATCAATGTACGGTATGGTTAAAGGCTTTACAATTAAACGTACCTTTATGATGCTCGGTGGCAAATTTACAAAAGAACAGATTCTTGAAGTAAACACAATGCTTAACAAAATCAAGAAGAAATAATCAAACAACAATAAATAAAAAGCTTGAAATCCCGAACAGATTTCAAGCTTTTTATTTTACTTTTGTCTCTGTTTTTAATCTGACGTCAACGAACAAAGGAAAATGGTCACTTAAAGCTTTAAAGCTTTCGTTTGAAAGCACACAATATTGTTCTATATAAACATCACCCAAGAAAAAAACATGGTCGTTTTTTGATGTTACGGTCTGGGGTGAATTGCCTTCAGAAATCACACTTGTTTTATTTTTAGCATCATAAAAATATGAATTTAAAATTTCATAAACTGCAGAAACCTTTTCATCAGTGCTTTCTTTCACATTAAAATCGCCCATAATGAACACCGGACATTTTAACTGCACTTGTATTTCTTTTATAAAACTTGTTGTTTCAAGCATTTGTGATAATTGTAAAGAATTGTTCTCATAATCATCAGCTTTTTTAACTAAATCAAAATGAACATTAACAACTGCAAATATGCCACCATTATTTTTACAACTGAATATAGCCCAAACCATCCTTCTCAAACGTGAATCTCCACCGTTTGAAAAGGTTTTTTCGCCACTAAATAATAAATCCAATTTTTTATTATTATATGCAAGTGTTGTCATAGACCCGAAAAGCATAGTCCTGAAAAAGTTTATAAATTTATAATCTGTGTTATTTTTTACTGTTGCAAACCACTTACGACTCATTTCCTGAAAACATATGACATCACTGTTAAGTTTTTCAACAACCGTACAAACACCACCTGCCCTGTACTTAACGTCTATACCATCAAAACCAATTGAGTCTGCAAGCAGATTATAGGTCATAAGTCTTATTGTATTTTCACTTTTACTATAAATATAACCTGCTGCTTCAGCTTCTCTTATAAATTCTTCTGTCGGCTTATTTTCGCTTACATTTCCATAGTTCTTTATATAAATATCACTAATTGTTAAAAACAAAAACACAGTCACAAGCATCCATGAAAATAGTCTGATACCACTATTTTTAATAATATCTTTTTTAATCATAAAATTATTATAAACAAAAGAGTATTACGTATTCATACAATAAGTAAAAATAAAAAACGAAGAAAAAAACAAAGTATAAAACCAAGTATAAAACCAAGTATAAAAAAACAAGGACAGCCGAAGCTGTCCTTGCTGAAAATTCAGTAAGTCAGAAATTATTCAATAATATCTGTAACTGCACCTGAACCAACTGTTCTACCACCTTCACGGATAGCGAAACGAAGACCTTTTTCGATAGCGATAGGAGTGTTAAGTTCAACACTCATTTCATCGTTATCGCCGGGCATGCACATTTCTGTTCCTTCAGGAAGGAAGATAGTACCAGTAACGTCAGTTGTTCTGAAGTAGAACTGAGGTCTGTAGTTGTTGAAGAAAGGAGTATGACGGCCACCTTCGTCTTTAGAAAGAACGTAAACCTGACCTTTGAATTTTGTGTGGGGTTTGATTGAACCGGGTTTGCAAAGAACCTGACCACGTTCAATACCTTTTCTGTCAACACCACGAAGAAGAGCACCGAT
>JAZOSL010000030.1:0-7687 GCA_045657085.1 Acutalibacteraceae bacterium
GATAAAAATGCTCAATATATTTTACAGTTTGAAGTGTAACACTATAGTCGCCTTTTGGGCTACCATTTAAAACAAGTATTCTCATAAGAATTCACCCGACTGATTATTTTGATTTATTGTATCACAATTTGTGTTTGTTAACAACTATTTTTCTGTTTAAAAAATTCAATTAAATTTATTGTATTTACATTTAAAAGGTTGTATATTAGAGTTAAATATGTCTATCTATATGCTGTAGAAAGGGTGACAGGATCATGTTTAACGTTAAAATAAATAATATATCTCTGTCAGCTTTTAATGGTGAAAATTTAAGAGATTTTTTAATAAATAACGGGTTTTATATAAACAGCCCTTGTGGTGGTAACGGCACTTGTGGTAAATGTGTTGTTACTGTAAATGGTGAAAAAATAAAATCTTGCAGTTACAGTATAAAATCTGATATTACTGTGACCCTTTCCCAAGAAGATAATTTTATAAGCAACTCAGGGCTTACCGAAACAGCAGAATATTGCGATAACTTCGCTTTGTGCCTTGATGTTGGTACATCTACTTTAGCTTTAGCAAAAGTGGACCTTGAAAAAGGTAATGTTTTAAAGGTTGTTACAAAAACAAATAGTCAAAGAGTTTTTGGTGCAGACGTTATTTCGAGAATTGATTATTGCAAAAAAAATTCGGTTAAAGCCCTAACCGATTCACTTATTGAGCAAATAAACCATATGATTAACGAATTTGAAGTTACAAAAAATGTATCTTTATTCGTTTCAGGCAACACAACCATGCTTCACTTTTTATTTGGTGAAGATGCATCTTCTTTGGGCACATACCCTTATACCCCTGTTTTTATTGAAGAAAAAAACGTTTCGGGTAAAGCTTTAGGTTTAAAAAATATAAATACTGTTTATTCTCTCCCTTGTGTTTCTGCTTTTGTTGGGGCTGACCTTGTTGCAGGTTTAAATTGTGTTGAAATGCCACACGAAAACAAATATAATATTCTTGTAGATTTAGGTACAAACGCAGAAATTCTTGTTTTTTCTAAAAACAAGGTTATTTGCACTTCAGCTGCTGCAGGACCTTGCTTTGAAGGTGGTAATATAAGTTGTGGTATGAGTGCAACTGATGGTGCAATTTATAAATTTTTTATCAGCGACAAAAAAGAAAAAATTTTTGAAACTGTTGGCAATAAAAAAGCCTGTGGTATTTGTGGCACAGGTTTAATCGATATAATAGCTACCTTTTTAAAAGAAAAAAGAATTGATGATACAGGATATATTGATGAAGATATTAAAATAACAGAAAATGTTTTTATTTCGCAAAAAGATATTCGTCAATTTCAACTTGCAAAAGCTGCCGTATACACAGCAATTTCAACACTTATGAAAATTGAAAATATTTCCTTTGAAGCTGTTGAAAAGCTTTATGTTTCAGGTGGCTTTGCCAATGGTATAAATATAGAAAATGCAGTTTATACAGGTCTTTTACCTGAAAAACTAAAAAACAAAATTATTGTTGTTAACAACACTTCTCTCTGTGGCACAATAAAATATGCTTTACACAAAAATAATCCTTTTAAAAATTTTGAAAAGGTACAGTTTGTTGATTTAGCTATAAATCCTGACTTTTCAAATTCATTTATAAAAAATATCGACTTTTTAAGTGGTGACGATTATGAATAAAAATAAAAAAATTCTTATAATTTGCTCTGCTGTTACAGCTTTTTTAATTGTTGCAGGTATAGTAACCCCCAAAATTGCTGAAGCTGTTTTGTTTCCTGAAATACCGGTTACAAAATCAACTGTGTTTGCAAAAAAACTTGGTGCAGGGTGGAATTTAGGTAACACTCTTGATGCCTGTGAAAAAGGTTCAACTGAAAAAGCAGGGCTTGAAACTGAAACCCTTTGGGGAAATCCTTATACCACCAAAAAAACAATAGAACAAGTTAAACAAGCTGGTTTTAAAACTGTAAGAATACCTATTACGTGGGCGCAGCATTTAGGCGATGCCCCAGATTATAAAATAGATGAAGCTTGGTTTGACAGAGTAACTGAAATTGTTGATTGGGTTATAGAAAGTGACATGTATGCAATAATTAACGTACACCACGACGATGCTTTCTGGCTTATAACTAACAACGAAAATAAAGAAAAAGCAACTGAAATTCTTACAAAGATATGGGCACAGCTTTCTGAAAGATTTAAAGATTACGATGAAAGACTTATTTTTGATATTATGAACGAACCCCGTGTTACAGGTGTTAATGAAGAATGGTCGGGTACTGAAGAATACAGAAATGTCATAAACAATCTTCACAGAGAAGCTGTTAAGGTTATTCGTAATTCAGGTGGTAACAATAAAACTCGTTTTCTTATGTTAAGCACCTATGCAGCAAAAGAAAGCGAAGATAACATAAAAGCTTTAAAGCTTCCCGATGATGAGTATTTACTTGTTTCTATCCATTATTATTTCGGTACAGCTCATTCAGGCGAATTTTCAGACTGCGAGAAAGAATTAACTTTAAAAGAAAAAAGAGAAATATACAAAACCTTTAGGCTTATGTACGATTATTTTGTTTCAAAGGGTATTGGTGTTGTAAATAGTGAATTCGGTTGGACTGACAGAAAAAACCCGCAAAATTTACGTAAAAAAACAATTTTCTACGTAGGTACTGCTGAAAAATTCGGCATTCCCTGTATTGTTTGGGACAATGGTGAAAATTTCAGACTATTTAAAAGAGAGCCTATGTATCGTGAATTCGGATATTATGTTCAAGCAATAGTTAAGGCAAGTGAATTGTATGATTATTAAAAAAACTTTTTTTGATATTAATTTTGAAGAAAACGATTCTTCAAAAATATTTTGTTACAGAAGCAAAAGCTTAGTTTACGAAGAAGAATTTAAGGATGGTGCTTTAATTTCTGCAGGCTACAATGGTGCAGGCTACCCTTTAAATGTTCTTTCTAATTTTCCGTCACGTACTGACACACGTGACTACACAGAGCCTTTTGCATTTAACATTGAAATAGATGGTCAAAGTGTAGACTTTGGACTTGAATTTGTTAGTTTTAAAACTGAAAAAACAGATGATTTTATAAAATCAGTTACCACTTTAAAAAGTACTATAAAGCCTGTGCTTATTAAAGTTAATACCATTCTCGACGGCACACAGATGTTTTCAAGATTTTTAGAAATTGAAAACCTTTCAGACAATTACCTTAATTTAAGCAGACTTTCACTTTTAAGTGGTGCTCTTGAAAATACTGAATTAAGTAGGTTTAAAACAAATAAAAAGCTTGATGAAATATACTCTATAGGTTATTTCGACAGTGATTTATGGGGTCATGAAGGTAGATTTAAATGGAAACCCCTTTCAAGGGAAACAACTGCTATTGACACCCGTTTTAATCGTGACCGTTTCCGTCATCCACTTCTTTTTATAAAAAATAACATAACAGGTAAAATTTGGTTTTCACAAATCGGCTGGAGTGGTGGTTGCCGTTTTAACCTTGACTATAAAGCTCACGACGACCGTGACGATACATACCTTTCACTTAAAACAGAAATTACATCTCATAACCCAATGTACGTAATTGCACCGAAAGAAATTTTTGTTTCTCCACAAGTGCATATGGGACTTGTTATGGGTGACCTTGACGATGCAATTAACGAAATGCACTCCCATATAAGAAAAACTGTTTTAAATTTACCTGAAGCAGATGGTAAAGCCGCACTTATCGGTTGTGGTATGGGTGCAGAGCATGATATGAGTGTTGATACAAGCAAAAATTTCATTCGTCAATTTAAAGAAATGGGTGGTGAAGTTTTCATTGTTGATGCCGGTTGGGTTTGCCCACCAAAAGAAGAAGTTGAGTGGGGCAACTATAATGGTCTTAACGTCCCCCACCCTGACAGATACCCTAAAGGAATAACTGAAATTGTAGATTATTGCCACGAAAACGGTATGAAATTCGGTCTTTGGGTTGATATTGAATCATTAGGCAGACTCTGCAAAGAATACATTGAAAATCCTGATTGGCGTGGCTCAGACCCATTAGGCAGACAAACAGAAAAATTTTTAGATTTTACTGTGCCTGAAGCTGCAAAATGGGCTGAAGATGAACTAGCAAGAATTATTGAAAGCTATAAACTTGACCTTTTAAGAGTTGACTACAACACAGATTTTAAAGATTATTTTAATATACGTGATACAGGCACCGGACGAAAAGAATGTGTTTCAATTCGTCACTTTAATAATGTTCACAAAATGTATGAAAATCTTAAAAAGCGTTTCCCCAACGTTATTTTTGAAAACTGTGCCGGTGGTGGTGGGCGTACCGATTTAGCTCAAATGAAAAGCTTTAATCATACTTGGGTTTCAGATAATCAGGTATCGCCTGAAGCTATTGTAATTACTAACGGTATGACAATGGCTTTACCCCCTGAAAGAGTTGACAGACTTTTTGCAGGTATGAGCTGTCACACGGTAGGCTCTTTCGAGATGCATATGAGAAACACTATGCTTTCACATATGTCTTTAAATATAATCTCACCTATAGCAGTTGAAGTTAACGAAAGTAAACTGGCATTTGTAAAACACAGCACCGATATTTATAAAAGCTTTATAAGACCATTCCTTCATAAATCAAAGGTTTATCACCACACACCAGACTGTGACAAGGACGTTTGCATTTTAGAAATAGCATCACCCGAAAAGGACAGATGTGCAGCAGGTATCTTCGCATTGTCTGATATTGAAAATGACTGCCTATCCTTTGCACCTAAAGGTATTGATTCAGGAAAACGCTACAAGGTTACCCTTGATAACAGTGGAGAAAGTTTTGAAGCAAGTGGCTTTGAGCTAAAAAACAACGGATTGAAGATTTATATCAAAAGCTCTTTATATTCTGAGCTTGTTCTCATTGAAGAAATAATTTAATTACACGGTTAGGTGATAATATGCCCTATTTATTTGTTCATTTTAAAGAAAAGATTGTCCCTGATGGCGAAGCTGTTTACTTCGGTAAAAGCAAAGACGGCTATAATTGGGAAAAGGTTAATGACGGAAACCCTATACTTATGAGTAATCTCGGCGACAAGGGTTGCCGTGATATTGAAATCGTAAGGCTTCACACAGGTGGATTTATGATAATAACTACCGACCTTTGCATCGTACGTCATATGGATAAAAACTACAACGTTGACTGGAAGCAGTTAAACCATTATGGTAGCAAATGCCTTTGTATGTGGAAAACTGACGACCTTGTGAATTTTTCTGAGCAAAGGTTGGTTCATTTCGGCAGAGATGATTTTGGTTGTATGTGGGCACCTGAAGTATTCTTTGATGAAGAAAACGAAGAATATCTTATTCATTGGGGTTCAACAGTTGCAGAAGACGACCATAATCATATGTCAATTTACTGTTCGGTAACAAAGGATTTTGAAACCTTTTCAGAACCTAAGATTTATTTTACAAAGGATAATGAGATTCTTGACTCGCATATTACAAAAGTTGGCGATACGTATCATTTGTTCTACAAAAATTCATCTAACCCACCTATGAATATGCACGCAACATCTAAAAATCTTTACGGTCCTTTTACCCACGATGAAGCTTTTCAAAAATATATGGATCAAGAAATTCAGGCTCCCGGTGCATACGAAGGACCTACCACCTATATTCTTCCCGACGGCAAATGGTGTCTTATGCTTGACTTTTTCGGTTGCGAAAAAGAAAAGATGGGCTATGTGCCCTTCGTTTCATCTGCCCCGGGTGATATGAATTTCGAAAGATGCCCCGAAAAATTCAAATTCCCCTACGGCTTCAAGCACGGTAAGGTTATAGAAATAACCGACGAGGAATATAACAGATTAAAATAAAAGAAAAGTGTGTAACATTTTATTTTGTTACACACTTTTATACTATGTGTAGAAAAACCGACAACTTTATTGTGTAATATTTATTATATACAAACTATATTCAATTTGGTATAATAACTTTATATTTATTACAGGAAGTGATGTTTTGAGTAATCAAGTAAAAAATCCTTTACAGGAAAACCACATTAAAATAAAAGAAATGGTTTTTTACCTTGCAGCAATTTTCTTTTATACAATGATGACAGGTATGGTGGGCTCTTACCGTCAGGCGTACCTTGTCAACGTATTGAGAATGGGTGAGAACGAGGTTTCTTTTTACAACGGCTTTTTGAGCATTGCCGGTTTCCTTATGAGCTTTGTTTATGCTCTTATAATCGACAACCGTAAAATCGGTAAACGTGGTAAATTCATTCCTATAGTTAATGCCGTAGCAATTCCCCTTGGTATAGTTACAATGCTTTTATTCTACACACCCGATGGTCTTTCAGGCACAATTTTAATGATTTACCTTCTTACTATCGGTATGCTTCACGGTGCAACAACCAGCTTCGGTAACGCAATAAACCTTGTATCATACGTTCTTACACCTAACAACAAAGAACGTGATAAGATTATTTCTTTCCGTAGTATTTCAAGTGCCGTAGGTAACTCTGCACCACTTGTTGTTGTGCTTGTTATTGCAGCGATTATTGATGCTGTTTCACCTGACAATCCCCAGAAGGAATATTTACAGTATATCTTCGGTGCCTCCCTTATAAGCGTTGTGGGTACGTTAATCACTCTCATCGGTATGCGCTTTATGAAAGAGCGTATGGCGTATAGCGAAGAAAAGAAGAATCCATTGGTTGGTATCCTTGATATCATCAAAAATAAATATGCATGGGTAATTATCATAAGTGAAACTCTCAAGAGCTTCCGTGGTATTGCAAACTATATGGGCGTTTTCCTTGCAGCTGCTCTTTTAGGTGGTACAGATAAATTCCTTCTTTTCGGTCTTCCTACAGGTATAGGTACTGCTGTTGGTATGCTTATTATTAACGCACTTCTTAAAAAGTTCAATGCAAAGCAGCTTTATATCGCATCAGGTATTTACTCAATTATTGCAAACACAATTGCTTTCGCAATCGGTTATACATACTTTAAATCTCCTTCATCTGTGTTACAGATTTTATTCATTGCTTGTCTTTTCCTTATCGGTCTTCAGTTTGGTGCTTCAAACCTTCTTCCCTCAATGTTCCAGGCAGACGTACTTGAGGTTATCGAGCTTAAAACAAGCAAACGTCTTGACGCAACGCTTCCCTTTGTTATCGGTATCGGCACTATGATTAGTGGTACCATTGCGACATCTCTTTCACCAAAAATTCTTTACGGTGAAAATTCAATTATTCAGTACATTCAGCCTACTGATGCAAATCCCGACCCAGAACAAAGCCTTAACACAAAGATTATGATGCTTTTCTTCTACACAATCTTCCACGGTCTTATGATGTTCCTTGCAGGTGTTCCTTTCTTCTTCTCTAAGCTTACAGGTAAAACCAAAGAAGAAATACATAACCAGGTTATCGCTAAACGTGAAGAAATGAACAAATAAAAAGTGCAAAGTGCTAAATGCAAAATGCAAAATGCAAAATGCAAAATGCAAAGTGCTAAGTGTCGGAACTGCGTTGGCATTATAAAGCTTTGCAATAAATTAATATATCAATAAAAACAACAGGTCTGCGACAGCATTTTGCTGTCGCAGACCTTTACTTTTTCACTGTTCACTGTTTACTTATTCACTGCGAAGTGATCGCGTATCAAGATACGTCGAGTGTTT
>JAZOSL010000031.1:0-8692 GCA_045657085.1 Acutalibacteraceae bacterium
TAAAACAACACTCCTCAACGTTTGTGCAGGCGTTTTTAAAGCAGATAGTGGCGCGGTTTACCTTGACGGTGAAGATGCATACAACAACGACAATAACCGCCTTTCTCTGTTTTACGTTTCCGATAACGCATGGTTTCCTGCAGGGTCTACTATAAAATCTGCCGCAAAATTTTATGCTAATTATTTTCCCTCATTAGATTTTTCAGTTTTGGAAAAGGTGTGCGATATTTTTGGTATTAAGGTAAGCGCACCCGTAAGAAGTCTTTCAAAGGGTATGACAAAGCAGGCTATTCTCGCAATCGCATTTGCGGCAAAGCCTAAATACTTACTTATTGACGAAACCTTTGACGGTCTTGACCCCCATAAGAAAGAAATTTTACGAAAGCTTCTTTTAGAATATATGAACGAAACTGAAGCTTCAGTTATAATCAGCTCTCACGATTTAAGTGAGATATCAGGTGTTTGTGACAGTATTGCAATTATCAACGGGAAAAACGTTGTGCTTAACTGCGCTATAGAAGATATAAGCGAACATTTCAGAAAAGTTAAGCTTATGTTTACCCAGCCCGTTACAGAAAGTAAATTTTCGGGTATCAACCACAGAAACCTTAAGCTTTCAGGCAGAATGGCTACTCTTCTCGTTTACGGAAATCCGGAGGAAGAAATAGAAAAGCTTGAAAAATTAAACCCCGAAGCAATAGAAACAGAGCTTCTCACCCTTGAAGAAGTATTCTCAATAGAAACGGAGGCAGTGACAGATTATGACAAAATCAAAGCAATCTTTAAGTAAAAAAGTAAATCTGAATGATTTTTCAAACGCTATCTCCCCTTTAGGTGCAGTTTTGACCTTTGCATTTTGCCTTTTGTTTTTTATGCTAGTCCTTCAACCCAACTCATACAATACCGAATACACCTTTGAATTAACTCAACAACTTGCTATGGGTTCATTTTCAGCCTATCAATTCACTTGTTGGGGTACCGAAAGGATATATACAGTTTTAGCAGGTATTGTAATAGGTATTTGTCAATTTGAATTTTTACACAAAAAAGCATACCTTACAACTCTTTTGAGCTTTGGTGTAAAAAGAGAAAAGCTTTTCAGACACCGCCTTCTTATACCTCTTGTTACATCGTTTGTAGTTATACTTATTACTGAATTGATTGCATTAGGTATAAATATAGAGATTTTGGGAGTAAAACCCGAATTGCCTTTAGCCTTTTTTAGCAATTTACTTTCTATCTTTAAATATTTTCTGTTTTCTTATACTGTAACAGTTATATCTTGTGTGTTTACAGGAAGAACTGTTGAAGCTTTATTATCAGCTATTGCCTTTACAGCTATAAGTGATATTGTAATTATGTTTACAAAATCTGCTACAATGTATGCTCTTTATGGCAACCCCATCAAGAGCTTTATTGGTGAAGGTAGCAAATACCTTGTAATAAATCCCCTTTCAGGTATTTTATCAGGCACAGAGGTTTTTGAAGGTATTAGTTCAAATCACATCCCAACTATAATATCATCAATTATTTGGTGCGCGATTTGTTCTGTTGCTCTGCTTGTTGTTATAAAATATTTTAAAGACAGCTATAAAAGCGAAAAAGCTGGTTTAAAAGGAACTTGTAAACCTTTACTTGCATTTGTTATAAGCACGTTTACCTTATTTACCGCTTTGGCTATAATATTCATCGTAGAGTCCACCTATTATAATAGAAAAGATACTTACTTTGGACTAGCATTTATTCTTGTATCTGCTGTTTTAGTTGCACTTGCGATATACGCGCTAATTTACAGAAACTCGAAAAAGCTTAAAACAGCTCTTTTAGGCTTAGGAATAGGTTTTATCTATATTATCGCTATATTCACAATATGTCTTACAGGTATTTTTGGTACTTACAATAAAGCTCCCGAACTTTCAAATATTGAATCCATAACAATATCAACACCTTTCCCAGAATTTATACCAGAAACTTATGGGGGAGATTTCACAAATGAATATTCTTACGGGATTCAGCAAACCTTTACATTCACCGATGAAAAAGACATTAAGCTTATATGTGAAACTCATGAGCTTTTCTCTGATAAAGATGATGAACAATTCGTTTCGGGCTTTAACATCAAATACAGATTAAAAGACGGAAAGACAGAAGAAAGACACTTCTGGCATATCAATAGCAAAGCTCTTGAAAAAATCTTACCGTTGTGGAACAGCATAGAAGTTAAAAGCGTTTACAAAAAAATATTATTTCCTGAGGTTGTTGAAATAGTTGATGATAAGTTAGACTATGAGGATTGGGCTTTTTACAACGAATTAAACCCTGTTGCCGATTATGATTCTCAAGCTATAGAAATCAGTTTTCTTTCAAAGCACGGTGTAAAAACTACTATTCTTAGTGACAGCAAAAGAGATTTATTCACAGAAAGACAGTATATCGAGCTCAAAAACGCCATTTTGAAAGATTACAACGAAATGACATACGAAGAATATTTCACACCGTCGACTGAATATTTTGGTTCCTTGAGTTTCAGAAAGGTTGACTCATATTATGCAGGAGACTATATTATTCCAATAATAGCCTCCATGAAAAACACTGTTGCGTTTTTGGAAAATCTTCCATTTTATAACAATCTTATATCTAAATCTAATATTCAAAGAATGGCTGTCGCAGATGTAGATAGTTTTATAAAATATTACAACGGTGATAGTCCGATTTTCAATGCACACGCACCCTGCCTTTCAGATGACCACGAGTTAAGCGCTTTCACACTTTCTGATAGCAATGCACCCGTTACTATGATAACGGATAAAAAAGAAATGGAAAGAATTCTTGAAGATGCTTATACCTTCTACCTTTTAGGTAACAGCGGTAAGCTTGTGCTTGTTGAATTTGAAAACGGTAATTATATGACCTACGGTTTACCCGAATAAACGGAGGGGTGGTTATGAAAAAACTTATTACAATTCTTGTCTCTTGTTTGCTTGTAATTTTAGCTGTTTTCGGTGCATATAAATTTTGGTATATTCCGGTTTTCTGTGATATCAAAATAGGTATTTCAAAGCCAATTGATGCAACAGATAAATATTGGGAAAACTATATTGTTTCGTGGAATAATATCCCTGAAAGCAAGGACTGGATGTTAACGGAATTGGTTGAAAAAAACAACGATTTCAGAATTGACTTTTTTGAGAAACATAAGGAAGACAAGTTTCAAATTATGGTTGACGTTACTATTGAAAACGGCCAAACAATAGTCACATACCACGGTACTATAACCGATAACGAAACCGGTAAGACCGAAGAGTTTAAAAAAGATCTTGTATTTGATTTCGTGCTGACAGAAAAAATAACTGAATAACAAAAATGCAGATTGGCAAAAACCAATCTGCATTTTTTCATTTTATTCTTCTGAAACCTCTGTTAATTCAAGCACTTCACCCGCAACACCAGAATCTAACTCTTCAACACCTTTTAACTTGCGTTGAATAATATCGTTTCTGTGTTTAGCCTCGTCAAGTGATTTTCCTGCTTCGTCGATTTTCTTTCTTGCTTTTTCAAGAACTGTACCAAAGGTTTCGTACTGAGCCTTTGCAGCGCCTAAAATCTTTCTTACCTCGTCTGCCTTTTCGTTTATTGCCATAGCCTTAAAGCCCATAGCAAAAGAATTAAGAAGTGCGGTAATAGTTGAGGGGCCTGCAATCATAACGTTTTGAGCCTGAAGTTTTTCGGCTATACCACTTTTCGAAGATGCGATTTCAGCATAAAGACCTTCAGTTGCAAGGTAAAGAACTGCAAAGGGCGTGGTTTTTGGAACAACAATATATTTTTTAATATCCTTTGCTTCAGCAAGAACTCTGTCTTCCAAAGCTTTTCTTGCCGCCTGAAGAGCAATCGGATCTGCATTATCAGCTGCATCGCAAACTCTTACGTAATCTTCAAGAGGGAATTTAGAGTCAATAGGAAGGTAAATATCTTCACCTTTTTTATCGCTGTTAGGAAATCTGATTGCAAACTCAACGTGTTCACTATTGTCCTTCGGAGAGTAGTTTTTAACGTAAAGACCGGGAATTGTCTGGTCAAGAATTGCTTCAAGCTGAACCTCTGCCCAAGTACCTCTTGCCTTAACATTTGTAAGGATTCTGTTAAGAGATGTTACGTTAGAAGTAACACCCTGTGAAAGCTCTTTCATTTCACCAAGAGATTTATAAACGTTTTCAAGCTGTTCCGAAACAGTTTTGAATGAAGAATTAAGACGGGTTGTAAGAGTTGACGTAAGCTTTTCATCAACTGTTACACGCATTTCTTCCAGCTTCTTTTCATTGCTTTCCTGCATACGTGCAATGGATTCGCTAAAAGCCTTCGCCTGTCTTTCTGAGCTTTGAAAATTCTGTTCCTGAATTGCTTTGAGAGATGCACTTACCTTTTCTGTAAGGTCAATTCGGCTTTGGTAATTTTCTTTAAGCATTTCGTTTAGCTTTACTTCAATTTTTCCAAGTGCTTCCGTAGTTTCGTGTCGTAATTCTTTACCTGATTTTGCCATTTCTTCACGGTTACGACGAAACTCTTCGTAAATAGCATCATCATTTCTGTTCTTTTTAAGTGAAAGTAAAAGAGCTATGCAAATAATTGATAAAGCAACAGTCAATGCTCCGAATAATATAACTAAAATTTCTGTATTCATAATAATTTGCTTTCTTTTTTTGTTCGTTTCTTAATCCAACTGTGTTTTTTGATAAACTTAAACATCTTCCCAATTGCGAGAACGTTCTACAGCTTTATGCCAGCCTTTGAGTGCTGCTTCGCGGGAATTGTTATCAATAGCAGGAACGAAAATGCGATCCACTTCACGAACCTTTTCGATTTCGTCAAAGTCTTTCCAGAAGCCAACGGCAAGACCTGCCATATAAGCAGCACCAAGTGCAGTTGTTTCAACAAGCTTAGGTCTGTTAACCTTTGAAGAAATAAGGTTTGCCTGAATCTGAAGCATAATATTACTTACAGAAGCACCACCATCAACACGCATTTCGCTTAAAATAATATTACTGTCTTTTGTCATAGCATCTACTAAATCAGTTACCTGATAAGCAATACTTTCGAGAACAGCTCTTGCAAAATGAGCTCTGTTTGCACCACGTGTAAGACCTACAATGCAGCCTCTTGCATACATATCCCAATAAGGTGCACCAAGTCCTGTAAATGCAGGAACAAGATAAATTCCGTTGGCATCTCTTACGCTTTCTGCAAGAAAGTCACATTCACTTGGCTCTGATATGAGTCTTAACTCGTCACGAAGCCATTTTATAACCGAACCTGCATTAAAAGCACTACCTTCAAGATCGTATGTAACTTTTCCGTTAATGCCCCAGGCAATACCTTCAATAAGGTTATTTTTAGAATGGATTCTCTTATCACCTGTATTCATAAGAAGGAAGCAACCTGTACCATATGTGTTTTTTGCCTGACCTGAATTAAAGCAAGCCTGACCAAAAAGGGCAGCCTGCTGGTCACCGATTGCACCTGAAATAGGAACGCCTGCCAAATCTTTAAGTCCGGGTATATTTTCAGAAACATAACCGTAAACCGAGCTGCACTCTTTAACTTCAGGAAGAATATTCATAGGAATACCGAGTTTTGAGCAAAGATATTCATCCCAACAAAGCTTTTCAATATCAAAGAGCATTGTTCTTGCTGCATTACTGTAATCTGTAATATGAACCTGCTTATCGGTAAGGTTCCAGATAAGCCATGTTTCAACAGTACCGAAAAGAAGTCTGTTTTCACTTGCAAGTGTTCTTGCTTCAGGAACGTTATCTAAAATCCATTTAATTTTTGTTGCACTGAAATATGCATCTATAAGAAGTCCGGTATGTTCTTTTACGTAATCTTCAAGGCCTTCTTCTTTAAGCTTTTCGCAAATAGGTGCTGTTCTTCTGCACTGCCATACAATTGCATTGTAGACAGGCTTACCTGTTTCTTTATCCCAAAGGATTGTTGTTTCACGTTGGTTTGTTATACCGATAGCAGCAATTTCTTTAGGATTTATTTTTCCACTCAATAAAGCTGAGGAAAGTGAACGAATCTGAGAATCAAGTATTTCGTAGGGGTTATGTTCAACCCAGCCTGTATTTGGATAAATCTGTTCAAATTCAAATTGTGCTTTTGAAACGATTCTGCCTTTTTTATCAAAAACTATTGTTCTTGAACTTGTTGTGCCCTGATCAAGAGCGAGAACGTATTTTTTCATCTTATTATCCTCCTTGATTTTTACCATTGGAAGTTTTTATACTCAATTATATGATATCTTTTAAATTCAACATCTTTAAGCTTTGTTTTTCCTGTAGAAAATGAACCGAGTGAGGTTATACCTTCATAAATATATGCATATTCATCATAAGAAACGGTATAGCTTATAATTTTGCTTTCGTTATTCTCAAGAGAAATTTCTGCCTTTAAAATACAATTCCTGAATTCTCTTGTCATTACAGGGTCTGTTGTACCACTATTAAATATTTTTGAAAGTACTCCTGTTGAAGCTGCAATCATACGTTCAGTATCTAAGACTTTGTTGTAGCCTTTTTCATCTGCTTTTTCCATAATTGTATCATAAAGTGCTACTTCAATAGTTGCTATCATGGTATTGTAATCTATATTAAATCTTATGCCACAAACATCATCAGCAGTAAGCTGTGATACATAAGTCTGACCCTCAACTGAAAGTTTGTTATAACAACTCTCGCCTTTTGAAACATGAGTTTCTACCCTATCTGCATCACTTTCAGAAATTTTTTCGGTTACCATATTTGTTATTGTACCTACAGTAGCACCTAAGCTGATTCCTATAATCTCAACTGAACCGATTTTTATACCGTCAGGTAAATAAAGAGCCTGTGTTTCATATTTATTAAAACCTGCATTTAATTTTTCTGTTTCGGGATTTTTTATACTGTTTAAATAATAATTAAACACTTCAATTGCTTTCTCTGCATTTTCATCTGAAAGATCTGCATAAGCATTCCCTTCGAAACCATAAAAAGCACCTGTTGGTTGTAATGAAACCAAGCCTGCTGAACAACGAAGAATTGTTCTTGCATCAAATATTGTTATCTCGCCGTTACCGTCGATATCAGCATTTTCAACAAGTGGATAATTTGATAAATCTTCTGTTCCTGAAGCTATTTTTAATACTATTATAGCATCCTCTAAATCAACAACACCGTTACCGTCAACATCGCCTATCTTTGCCTCGTTTTGATAATAAACGGCGTTCGAAGTTACGTTTAATGACATTACAGAAAACAGTATGCAAAAAACTGTCAAAAGGGCTATTATTTTTTTAAACACTCAAACGCCTCCTTACTTAATTGCTTCTAAAATATCTTTAACTGATTGAAGAACGTAATCGGGATTAACATCACTTTTTTCACAATCTTCAAGAGTAGTTTCACCTGAAAGCACAAGAATTGACGTTACCCCTGCATTAACTCCTGTTTTAACGTCAGTATAAATTCTGTCGCCTACCATAGCAATTTTATCGTAGGAAACGTTTTCTCGTTTAGCAAGGATATCTATCATTGTTCTGTCAGGTTTGCCTAAAAAACGTGGTCTTCTTTTTACTGCATTTTCAAACATATCTGCAAAGCTGCCACAATCGGGAAGATATCTGCCACCTTCAATAGGACAAACCATATCAATGTTTGTTGCATAATAATCTGCTCCTGCATCAAGAAGGTCACAAACTATGCGGATTTTTTTATAATCAAGTTCAGTATCGTACCCTAAAAGCACCGTATCGGCACCTACACCGTCTTCGCTGATATTAACACCGTAATTTTTAAGTTCCTTTTTTAAAGATTCAGTACCACAAACGTAAACAAGAGAATCTTTCTTATTTTCTTGTAAAAACATCCCTGCTGCCATACCCGAAGTAAATACATTTTCGCTTTCACAAGGAAAGTCTAATGAACGCATTTTTTCAACGTAATCAAACGCATTTTTTGAAGAATTGTTTGTTAAGAAAATAAAATTCTTTCCTTGTGCTTTCAACGTTTCGAGAAACTCTTTTGCACCGTCAATAGGGTCGTACCCTAAATTAACAGTGCCGTCCATATCAAGCAAAAACAACGTTATATCTTTTAACTGTGCCATAATATTACCTTCCGTAAAGTTCGTTTAATTGTTTATAATAATTTTTGTTTATTAAATTCAACTGGTCTTTTGTTAATCTGTAAAGCCAGTTACCTTCTGCTCTTCCGGGTACGTTAAGTCGTGTATCGTTACCGTATCCGAGTAAATCCTGAACAGGGAAAATCGCAAGTCCGGCATTACTTGCCATAATTGTTCTTATTATGGCACTGCAACCCTTTTCATTCCATTGGTTTTCATCACAAACACAATATCTCATAACTTCATTCTTTTGGTCAACGGGCGTTTCCCAAAGGTAACCCAGCAAAGTGTTATTATCGTGAGTACCTGAATAAGCAACGCTATTGTTTATGTAGTTATGGGGTTTATGTGGCGTATCTCCACCAAAAAAGCCGAACTGAAAAACTCGCATACCCGGGAAGCCACTTTCTTCAACAAGCTCAATTACTTCTTTTGTAATATCACCTAAATCTTCAGCAATTATAAGCTTTTCACCTGACACACTTTTCAAAGCATTTATAAGCTTCATTCCTGGGCCCTTTACCCATTT
>JAZOSL010000032.1:0-13997 GCA_045657085.1 Acutalibacteraceae bacterium
ATGCAATTTAATTTATGTAATAGATATAATTAATCTGTAACTGCAAATAACAAAAACCATCAAACAAGTAACTGAATACTAAAGCCATAAATACATGAAAACCATTAACAAACAATTAAACAAGCAATCAAACAAGCAATCAAACAAGCAATTAAACAAACAGTTTTCACGAAATTCTACTTTTCCCCACCCAAACCCCTAACCCCACTTATACAAAACTTTTATTTTGTATAAGTGGATATGTTGAAAATGAACAGACTCTAATTTAAAGGAACATTGCTTCAACTATGAAAAAAGAAAATTTTATTGATATTTTCCCTCCTTACGTTGTTGAATATCTTAATTATAATAGTGTAATCAAAAACAGGTCTGATTTAACTGTTTGCGAATACGCTAATGACCTATTGACTTTTTTAAGATTTTTAAAGGTTATACGTGGTCTTGTTAATAAAGAAACGCCTTTCGAAGAAATAATCGTTAAAGATGTTTCAATTGATTTAATTGCATCAGTTTCTTTACAGGATGCTTATATGTTTCTTGTTTATTGTAAAGATACACGCCAGAATAACGAACGTACACGTGCTAGAAAAGCAACGTCATTACGTATGTTTTATAAATATCTTACTGTACAGAAACGAATTTTAGATGAAAACCCTTTACAAGAGCTTGATGCACCTAAAATTAAAAAGACTCTCCCCAAGTATCTGACACTTGAAGAAAGTCTTAAATTATTAAAAGCTGTTGACGGTAAATTTAAAGAACGCGATTACTGTATTTTAACTTTATTTTTAAACTGTGGTATGCGTCTTTCCGAACTTGTTTCTTTAAATTTATCCGATATCAGAACAAACAACACACTGGTTGTTACAGGTAAAGGTAATAAAGAACGAACAATTTATCTTAACGATGCTTGCGTTGATGCAATTAACGCATATCTCCCCTTCCGACCGGTTGATGGTGTGAAAGCATCTGACAGAGATGCTCTTTTTATAAGCCGTCAAAAAGGCAGAATCAGTCCGAAAACCGTTCAATACGTGGTTAAATCGGCTCTTGAAAAGGCAGGATTGAGTGACCGTGACCTTTCTACCCATAAATTAAGACACACAGCAGCAACTCTTATGTATCAATATGGTGATGTTGATGTGCTTGCTATAAAAGAAATTCTGGGTCACGAAAGCCTTAGTACAACTCAGATTTATACACATATTATGAACGAGCAACTGCAAAAGGCTGCAGCTGCAAACCCTTTAAGCTCCGTAAAAGCACCAAAACGACCCGTTTTAGAGTTACCCGACGACAACGTTTCAGATGATGCTGAATAAATCACCAAACAGCTTAAAGGCAATTGTGCTTAATAAAACCCCTGCAATTATCGGTAAACAAAGTATCAAAAAGCTGATAAGATAATTTTTAAGTAAATTTTTATTACTTGTCTGACTGCTTTTTATACCTGAAATTGTAGTGAAAATATAAAACGAAAACTTCAGACTTTCACAGCAGCACTTTATTAAAGTTGCTGCTGTTATTGCATAACAAGGTAAATTTATCAAGCAAAAATACCCTATTCCCTGCAAACCGTAATTAATTAAAAATCCACCGAAGCTACACCCACATATAACACCAAAAAAGCTAATCATCACGAAAACAAAAGGCATTCCGAAGCCACAAAAACCAAAAAACCCACAAACAAATACAAGCAAAGCTAACCATAAAAAATCGTTGCAAAACACGGTAAGCATTGATGCAGAATGCTTTGCCGAAAGATTATTTGCAATTAAATTTTCAATAAAAGAACTAAAATCCGAATCCCCTTTTTTTACTATCGAAGCACCAATAATTACACCACAAATAAAAAGCGAAAACAAAATAAGAGTTAAATAGTCAGGCTTAATTAATTTCAATTTATTTGTTCTTATAACAACACTTTTTTTTAACATACATTCACCTTTTTATACTAAATTCTTGTATTTACGGCAGTTATGCCACCTGAAAAGCCACCGACCAAAACAATTGGTATAAGTAATAGCAGATTTACCCCAACTTCAAATCTCATTAAAACCGAACAAATCAGTAATAAAATTACGGCAAACGGTATTGAAGATATTACCCCAACCAAAAAGCCCCTGCCACCAACCTTTTTCTTGCATTTTACAGCACCGAAAAATGCACCCAAAAAAGCAAATATATATTGAATAAAGTAAACGAAGCTTATTTCAGATTCTGATTTATATACAATTAATGATGTTATAACAACACCAATTCCCCACACCAAAAGACTGATTAATGTACTGAATATAAAAGGCTTAATTTTATTAAAATTATTGTTTTTAGATTTCTTGTCGTTTCTTTTTATACTTTTTACAGACATAAAAAAACCTCCGCAAACCTTATGTTTAAAGGTATGCGGAGATATTTATAATTATGATAATTATTCAGCTTTTTCTTCTGATGCTTCTTCTGCTTTTGCTTCTTCTTCAGCCTTTAATTCATCAGCAGCACCAATGTTTTTAACTTTCTTTGTTTTTTTGCCTTTACCGTTTACAGCAGCATCAATAGCATCCTGTTCGCTCTTTGCTTTCTTTGCTTCAGCTGCAGCTTTTCTTTCAGCTTCCATACGTGCGTTTGCAGTATCGTTAGTCTGAATTGCCCAACGCTGAAATCTCATTTTGATTCTGTCAGCACCTGTTTCGATAACGATATATTCGTCTTTAACAGTAACAACTCTACCCATAATACCACCGATTGTTGTGATTTCATCACCAATCTGGATAGAATCTCTCATCTGCTGTTCTTCTTTTTGTTTCTTTTTCTGGGGGCGAATCATAAGGAAGTACATTGCAACAAAAAGAGCACCCATAAGAAGAAGTGAAGACATAGGATTCTGAGCACCGCCTTCACCACCACCGAATAAAGACATAAGGTTAATTAAATTAAACATAATAAAATTCCTCCAAAAAATAATACCAATACATTATACAACATTACAGAAAATATACAAGTCTTTTTTGAAATAAATTATATTCTTGTATCAAGTAACTCAACATATTGATTTTTAAATGATTCAAAAGTGCCGTTGTCAAGCTCATCTCTTATTCTTTGCATAAGATTATTGTAAAAATACAAATTATGTGTAACAGCTAATCTCATAGCAAGCATTTCTTTAGCCTTGAACAAGTGATGAATATAGGCTCTCGAATGCTTCTGACAGGTCGGACAATTACATTGTGGGTCGATAGGTGTGTCGTCAAATGCATATTTTGCATTATTGAGATTGATTATACCATTCCATGTAAAAAGGTGACCGTGGCGTGCATTTCTGCTTGGCATAACGCAGTCAAAAAGGTCAACTCCCCTGCTGACACCTTCAATAATATTACCCGGTGTACCAACGCCCATAAGATACCTGATTTTATCCTTAGGTGCGAAAGGCTCAACTGCAGAGATTATTCTGTACATATCTTCTTTAGGTTCACCGACTGCAAGGCCACCAATAGCATAACCATCAAGGTCAAGCTCAGCAATTTCCTTCATATGCTCAACACGTAAATCGTCAAAGGTTGCCCCCTGATTAATACCAAAAAGCAACTGATCTTTGTTTATAGTGTCAGGTAATTGCTTTAATCTATCCATCTCGTTTTTACATCTTATTAACCAACGAGTTGTTCTTGCGATAGATTCTTTAGCATATTTATATTCGGCAGGGTTTTTAACACATTCATCAAAAGCCATAGCAATAGTAGAACCTAAATTTGACTGAATCTGCATACTTTCTTCAGGTCCCATAAAAATCTTTTTGCCGTCTATATGAGAGTTAAAGGTTACGCCTTCCTCTTTTATTTTTCGTAATTTAGCAAGTGAAAAAACCTGAAATCCACCACTATCAGTAAGAATAGGGCCACTCCAACCTGTAAACTTGTGAAGACCACCAAGTTCTTTTATTAACTTGTCACCGGGTCTGACGTGTAAGTGGTAAGTATTACAAAGCTGAACCTGACAATTAATATCTTTAAGGTCGTAAGCTGAAAGCCCACCTTTTATAGCACCACAGGTAGCAACATTCTGAAATGCAGGAGTCTGAACTGTACCGTGAACTGTTGTAAAATCACCACGTCTTGCAGTACCCTCAGTTTTTATAAGTTTAAACATAATTTAACCTCAACTTAAGTAATTATCATCGAATCACCGAATGAAAAGAAACGGTATTTTTCTTCAACTGCAGTTTTGTAGGCTGAAAGTGTTTTTTCGTAGCCGTAAAATGCACTAACAAGCATTATTAACGTGCTTTCAGGTAAATGAAAATTAGTAATTAAACCGTCAATACACTTAAATTTATATCCGGGATATATAAAAATATCAGTATTTCTATCGTCTTCTTTTATTTCACCACAAAAGGTTGCTGTTGATTCAAGAGTTCTGCAACTTGTAGTACCGACAGCAATAACACGACCACCGTTTGCTTTTGTTCTGTTAATCAGGTCTGCAGTTTCTTTCGGCAAATGATAATGCTCAGAATGCATCTGATGGTCTTCGATTTTTTCAGCCTTTACAGGTCTGAATGTTCCGATACCTACGTGTAAAGTAACGTAACCGATATTTACACCCATATCACTGATTTTCTGTAAAAGCTCGGGTGTAAAATGAAGACCTGCCGTAGGAGCTGCAGCAGAACCGAGTTCTTTTGAATAAACAGTCTGATAACGTTCTTTATCCTTTAACTCTTCAGTAATATAATGAGGCAAAGGCATCTGACCGATTTTATCAAGGATATTGAAAATATTATCTTTTTTATCGTAAGAAAATCTTGTAACTCTGTTACCGTTTTCAAGAACGTTTTCAACTCTTGCTTCAGCGATTCCGTCACCGAAAACAAATTCCGAACCTTCTTTTGCACGTTTACCCGGTCCAGCAAGAGTTTCCCACAAATCATTTTCAATTTGTTTAAGAAGCAAAAATTCAACGTTTGCACCCGTCCCCTTTTTTATTCCGTAAATACGGGCAGGTAAAACTCTTGTGTTATTAAGAATCAAACAATCACCGGGCTTAAAATAATCACAAACGTCGTAAAAATGCTTATGTTCAATTTTATCACTGTCCTTTGAAAGAACCATTAAACGAGAATGGTCACGTGGCTCAAGTGGTTGTTGAGCAATAAGTGATTCAGGTAAATCGTAGAAAAAATCTGATTTATTCATAAAACATCCTTTATTTATAGTAAAATAGTTATTGACTTAATATTTTACAAATGTTATTATATATAATCGTTGAAAAGCGGATATATTATAATTCATTTATCCGTAGTTTACAAGTATTTTTTTCCATTACGGAGGTTTTTCCATGAAAAAGTATAAAGTTGGTATTATTGGTGCAACCGGTATGGTTGGTCAGAGATTCGCTCTTTTACTTGCAGATCATCCTTGGTTTGACGTAACTGTTCTTGCTGCAAGCTCACGTTCTGCAGGTCAGACATATAAAGAGGCTCTTGGTGACCGTTGGTGTATGGACGTCGCAACACCTGAAAAATATCTTGATATGGTTATTCTTGATGCTGAAAAAGATATCGAGAAAATTGCTGCTAGTGTTGATTTCGTATTCTGTGCAGTTAACTTAAGCAAAGCAGAAACAAAAGAGCTTGAAGAAAAATATGCAAAGGCTGAATGCCCCGTTGTTTCAAACAACAGTGCTCATCGTATGACTGCTGACGTTCCTATGGTTGTTCCGGAGCTTAACCCCGAACACATTGAAATTATCCATTCACAGAGAAAGAGACTCGGAACAAAGAGAGGCTTTATTGCAGTTAAATCTAACTGTTCTTTACAGTCATATGTTCCTGCTCTCTTCCCACTTCACGATAAATACACAGTTAAAGACGTTGTAGTTTGTACTTATCAGGCTATTTCAGGTGCAGGTAAAACATTTGAAAGATGGCCCGAAATGGTTGATAACGTAATCCCCTTTATCGGTGGCGAAGAAGAAAAGAGTGAAAAAGAACCTCTTAAACTCTGGGGTAAAATTGTCGGTGACGAAATCGTTTCAGCAACAGAACCACACTTTACAGCTCAGTGTATCCGTGTTCCTGTTTCTGACGGTCATATGGGTGCTGTTTTTGTAAGATTCGAAAACAAACCCGAAAAAGAAGATATGATTAAAATGTGGAAAGAATTTAAAGGCAGAGCTCAGGAGCTTGAGCTTCCTTCTGCTCCAAAGCAGTTCCTTCATTATTTTGAAGAAGATAACTGCCCACAGACAAAGCTTCACAGAAACCTTGAAAACGGTATGGCTGTTTCAATCGGTAGACTTCGTGAAGACACACAGTACGATTATAAGTTCGTTTGCCTTGCACACAACACATTAAGAGGTGCTGCCGGTGGTGCTGTTCTTCTTGCTGAGCTTCTTTGTGCAGAAGGTTATATGGACTGATAATAAATTTTTAATTTGGGGGTCATTCTTGTGAAAAAACCAATTTTCACAGGTGCTGGTGTTGCTTTAGTTACACCTTTTACCGGGGACGATCTTAAAATCAATTTTACTCTTTTTGAGAAAATTATAGAACACCAAATTCAGAACGGAACAGATGCTCTTGTTGTTTGTGGTACAACAGGTGAAAAATCTACACTTGTGTATGACGAACACGTTGAAGCTATACGAATTGCCGTTGAAGTTGCAGGTGGCAGAATACCTGTTATTGCAGGAACAGGAAGTAACGATACCAAGCACGCCGTTATTTTATCAAATGATGCTGAAAAATACGGTGTAGACGGTTTACTTATGGTTACACCTTACTACAACAAAGCTTCACAGGACGGTCTTATCGAGTCCTTTTCATACATTGAAAAAAGAGTATCTAAACCAATCATCTTATATAATGTTCCAAGCAGAACGGGTGTAAATATTCAGCCCGAAACTTATTATGAGCTTTCTAAATTACCGTTGATTAACGGTGCAAAAGAAGCTAGTGGTGATATTTCTGCTTTTTCAAAATCTATAGCTCTTTGTGGTGATAACCTTAATTTCTATTCAGGCAATGATGACCAGATTACCGTTATGGCTGCTTTAGGAGCAAAGGGTGTTATTTCTGTTTTATCTAACATTGCACCAAAACTAGCTCACGATATTGCACAGCTTGCTGTTGACGGCAATATTAAAGAAAGTGCCAAGCTTCAGTTAGAATACATTGATTTGTGTAATGCATTATTCTGTGACGTTAATCCTATTCCCGTTAAAGAAGCAATGACTATGATGGGTTGGGATGTTGGCAGATGCAGAATGCCCCTTTCCCCACTTAATGCTAAAAACAAAGAGTATTTAAAAAATATTCTTACCAAACACGGTATGATTTAAAATCACGGAGGATGTTTAATGACAAGGATAATTTTAAGCGGTTGCTGTGGTAAAATGGGTCGAAACGTTGTTAATTCCGTTAATCAACGTTCAGACTGTGAAATAGTTGCAGGTATTGATATTGTTGAAGATTCTTCTTTAGGCTTTCCTGTTTTTCAAAATTACAGTGAATTAGACGTAAAAGCAGACGTTATAATCGACTTTTCTAACCCTGCCCTTTTACAATCAATGCTTGAATATGCCACTAAAACAAATACTGCAATCGTTTTAGCTACAACAGGACTTACTGATGAGCAAATTAAATCAGTAGAAGATGCTTCAGAAACGATTCCTGTATTCTTCTCATATAATATGTCTTTAGGTGTTAGTCTTCTTTGTGAGCTTTCAAAAACTGCTGCTAAAATTCTCGGCACAGATTTTGATGTTGAAATTATCGAAGCTCACCATAATCAGAAAATTGATGCACCAAGTGGCACAGCTATTATGCTTGCAAACGCTATAAAAGAAGTTATGCCTGATGCATACTGCGAATATGACAGACATTCAAAACGTGAGAAACGTCACACCAATGAAATCGGTATGCACTCCGTCAGAGGTGGCACAATTGTTGGTGAACATGAAGTAATTTTTGCCGGTAATGATGAAATTGTTAAGCTTTCTCACAGTGCACGATCAAAAGCAATATTCTCTCAGGGTGCTGTTAATGCTGCTGTTTTCCTTTCAAAAAAGGAAAAAGGCATTTACAATATGAGTGATATTGTTAACGAATAATTGACACAAACAAAAACCTACAGTTCATTGTGAACTGTAGGTTTTTTATTTAATATTTAGATTTATTATTGATATTAATTATTGAAAATCATCAAAACCATCGTCGGTTTTCTTTTCAACTACTTCTGCTGCTTTAGGTATAGCCTGAGGCATAACAAGTGGTTCAGCAGGATTAAGATTAACTTTACCTATTGTAGATGCTTCAACATTATGCTGAACAGGTTCTTCAGGTTTAACAGCTACTGTTTCTTTAAATTCATTTACGTCGTTAACTGCAAAACTCACCTGTTGTTCGGTTGGTTGGTTAGAAAGCTTATACGCAATTGCAGCATTCTGCATTTTTAATTCTTCAACTGTCTTTTTTAACGTAAGTTGGATATCAAAAACGTTAACAACTAAAAATCCTAATATTACAAAAAGAATTAAACCGAAAACAACAACATAGGTTGCGAAAGAATATAAAGCATCAACAAACAAAAGCAATATAACTGCCGGCAACACAAGAGTTGCAACAACAAAAGCAATAATTAAAAGAATTTTCTTTTTTAATGGAATCATCTGAATCACTCCTTTTAATTTTCGGTCGCAATTTTCTGCAAGCCTTTAAAACCGATTTCAACAGAATCAAAAACGTCTTTTTCGTAGCAAAGATCCTGTTCAATAACAATATACTGAACACCAATATCTTTACATGCACGGTAACAAGCAGCTAAATCAAGATTACCCGTACCACATTCGGCAAAACGCTGCTGATTATTAACAATTCTCATATCTTTAAAGTGACAAACTTCAACTCTTCCTTTGAGCTTCTGCAAATACTCAGCAGGATTAACACCACCAACCTGCATCCAATATGTATCAGGAATAAAATGAAGCTCAGGTGCTTCTTCAATGAGTCTTTCAAATGTTCTTTTACCATCGTAAACTTCAAATTCAATCGCATGGTTATGATAACAAAGTTGTTTACCGTTTGCTTTCATTTTTTCAGCAATTTCATTGCATTTAACAATAAAACCGGTAACACCTTCGGCTGATTCGTGAACGTTACCGGGCATAGCACCGATACCGATATTTTTACAATTAATAAGATCATGTTCATACATTAAAGCATCAAGATCGTTTTTCATACGATCATACGGCTTATGAGTAAGACATACATCCATTTTATATTTATCAACCAATTCAGCAACTGTATGTGGGTTAATATCACCAATACCGGAAATCTGAATAACGTTACAACCTATTCCGTCAAGAAAACGTAAAGTTTCTTCAAAGCCTTCTGCATCCTTACATCTATCACGAAGCGTGTAAAGTTGAACACCTAATTTAATATCGCTCATAATATGCCTCCACGTCAATCTACATTCATTTTACCACAATTTTTGCTAAAGTAAAGTATTTTTTGTTCAATATGTCTTGATTTTTATTATTTTTCTATTATAATATTATGTGGTTTCATTGAAACAGAAAAGAGGAATTGATCTTATGGCAAAATATCTTATCGTTAATGCTGACGACTACGGAATGTGTAACGCAGCTAATGAAGCAGTTGAAGAACTTTTCTTGGGTGGTTGGCTTAAATCTTCAACAATTATGATGCCCTGCCCCGGTGCTGAACATGCTGTTGAATTTTCAAAAACACATCCTGAATACGCTATTGGTATACATACAACACTCACAAGCGAATGGGGTAAATATCGTTGGAAACCTCTTACAAACGGTAAAACTCTTCTTGATGAAGAAGGTTTTATGTGGCATGAAAGCGATATGGTTGAAAAAAATGCTTCTTATGAAGATATTGAAAAAGAAGTTCGTGCTCAGATTGACCTTGCTCACAGAATGGGTATGAAGCCTTCACACGTTGACAACCATATGGGTTCACTTTACGGTCATTATACAGGAAGACTCGGTCTTTCTAAGCTTGCACTTAAAATTTGTGGTAGCTACGGCTATGCATATCGTCTTTACACAAAACACGATAAAAGAATCTGCCCTAACGGCACTCCCTATCCCCTTTATGCAGCTGTTACACTTCTTTCAAAGCTCTGGGGTAAAAAATACAACGTTATTATTCCTGATTATCTTCTTTTCCCTGATTGGAATGACGAAATGAGAGTCAGCTACGAGGTTTATCGTGACACAATTCTCAAAATCTGGACAGATATTCCCGAAGATGGTGTAACAGAGACTTTTGTTCATCCTTCTGTTGAATCTGACGAGCTTAAAGGCATTACAGGCAGATGGCTTGACAGAGTTTGGGAATACCAGCTTATGAAAGACCCTTACGTTCACCAATACCTTAAAGATAACGGTGTTGAGCTTATCAGCTATCGTGAGCTTATTCAGATGAAGGGCGGCACAGTTAAGGGCTGAGAATAATATTTAACGGAGAAGTAAATCTTCTCCGTTTTTTATTTTTTATTGTATTTATTATGTAATTATATATTGAATTTTGAGTTTTTATATGATATTATATACCAAATGCATTGACCAAGAGAGTAAAGGCTTTGATTTGTTACAGAGAAGTGTGTCACGGCTGAAAGCACACCACAGATTTTCCCCTTGAAGTTCACTTGTGAGCAGCGTGGTTGAAGTTACAGTAGGTCACGACGGGTGTAACCGTTATATTACAAAAGAGTGTTTGCTCTGATGCAAAAACAAGGGTGGTACCGCGGAGTTATCTTCGTCCCTTTTGGGATGAGGATTTTTTTATTTCCCAATTCCCGTACTCTTTACATATAATATATTTTGAAAGGATGAAAGAAATGCTGGAAAAAGCACAAGCTTTAAAAGCACAATTCGAAGAAAAAGTTAATGCAGCAACAGTACCTGCAGAGCTTGAGCAGTTAAGAATTGAGTTTCTTGGCAAAAAAGGTCCTATCACTTCTCTTATGAGTGAACTCAGAAACATTCCTAACGAACAGAAAAAAGAAGCAGGTCAGATCATTAACGACGTTAAACAATTTATTGAAGAAGCTATTGCAACAAAAAGAACTGAGCTTGTCAAGCTTGAAGAAGAAAGACTTATTAACTCAGCTGAAGATTATGACGTTACTTTCCCTGTAGATGAAGCAAAAGGTTCTTACCACCCCATTACTCTTGTTCAACGTGAAGTTGAAGATATCTTTGCGGGTATGGGCTTCTCTATTGAAGATTACGACGAAATAGTTGACGACTACCATTGTTTTGAAGCTCTTAACATTCCTAAGCATCACCCGGCAAGAGATATGCAGGATACTTATTATTTAAGCACAAATCAGTTGCTTAAAACTCATACTTCTGCTGCTCAGAATGCTATTCTTAAAAAATACACAAGCGAGCTTGAAGCTGACAGACCTATCCGTGTTATTTTCCCCGGCAGATGCTTCAGAAATGAAAAAATTGATGCATGTCACGAAAATACATTCTTCCAAATGGAAGGTGTTATGGTTGATAAGGATATTTCAATTTCTAACCTTATTTACTTTATGAAAACAATGCTTTCAGAAGTATTCCAGACTGATATAACAGTTCGTCTTCGTCCCGGCTTTTTTCCATTTGTTGAACCCGGCTTTGAGCTTGATATTCAGTGCCTTATCTGTGGTGGTGACGGTTGTCCCTCTTGTAAGGATTCAGGTTGGTTGGAGCTTTGCCCTTGTGGTATGATTCACCCCAATGTTCTTACTGCTGCAGGTCTTGACCCTGAAAAATACACAGGCTTTGCATTCGGTCTTGGTCTTACAAGACTTGCCATGATGAGATACGGTATTAAAGATATCCGTGTTTTCAACAGCTGTAATCTTATATCACTTTCACAGTTTGAAAACGCAACTTTTGTAGAACCTGAAAAGGAGGTCAAATAAATGTTTGTTTCAATTAATTGGATAAAAGAATATGTTGACCTCAGTGGTCTCGATATTAAAAGTCTTATAAACAGCTTCACTCTTGCAACTGCAGAGGTTGAAGATATCATCGTTAAAGGTGAAGACCTTCGTGACGTTGTTGTTGGTGAAATTCTTTCAATAGAAAATCACCCCAATTCAAAAAAGCTTCATCTTCTTAAAGTTGATGGTGGCGACAGAATTTACGACGTTGTTTGTGGTGCACCTAACGTTCGTGAAAAGATGAAAATCGCTTTCGTTAAAGCCGGTGGCAGAGTTCCTGCAGGTGAAATTACAAAAGCAACTGTTGCAGGCTTTGAATCAGAAGGTATGTGCTGTTCAGCCTTTGAACTCGGTCTCTCAGACGACAAAGCCGGACTTATGGAAATTGACGTTGACGCACCAAACGGTACAGATCTTAAAGATATTTATCCTATTGATGATATTATTTTTGAAGTTGATAATAAATCACTTACAAACCGTCCTGACTTATGGGGTCACTATGGTATCGCAAGAGAATTTGCAGCATTAACCGACAGAGAATTAAAGCCCATTCCCCTTTCAGACTTAGCTTATGACGGTGACAACAAAATCAAAGTTACAGTAGGCAGACCTGATCTTGTTTATCGTTATTCTTGTGTAAAAATGGATAACATCACTAAAAACACAAGTCCCCTTTCAATGCAGATTCGTCTTTACTATTGCGGTATGAGAGGCATCAACCTTCTTGCTGACCTTACAAACTACATTATGCTTGAAATCGGTCAGCCCACTCACGCATTTGATGCAAATAAAATTGACGAAATAATCGTTGATACACCTAAAGAAGATTGTAAGTTCACAACTCTTGATAATACAGAACGTGATATTACAACAGACACACTTATGATTCAGAACGGTTCAACACCTGTTGCTATTGCAGGTATTATGGGTGGTCTTGATTCTGAAATCGTCGGCGATACAAATGCTGTTGTGCTTGAATGTGCTAACTTTGATGGTGTAAGTGTCAGAAAATCATCTTCAAGACTCGGTCTTCGTACAGATGCTTCTGCAAGATACGAAAAAATGCTCGATCCCGAAATGACTGTTACTGCTGCAAAAAGATTTGCATATTTACTTCAGTCGGTTGATTCAGGTGCTAAGGTTGCTTCACTTCTTACTGATGAATACGTTAGAAAATACCCTGAAATCGACATAACATTTGACAAGGCTTACGTTGATAAATATACAGGTATTGATATCACCGAAGAAAGAATTGTAAAAACACTTACTGCTTTAGGATTTGACGTTACAAAAGACGGTGAAAACTTTAACGTTAAGGTTCCGTCATACAGAGCAACAAAGGACGTTACAATCAAAGCTGATATTATTGAAGAAATCACTCGTATTTACGGTTACGATAACTTCAGTATCATTACAACAAAGAGTCCTCTTAAACCTGTTAAGAGCTCAGCAGTCCGTTCACAAAGCAACGAAATTAAAGATATACTTGTTAAGCACTATAATATGCATGAAGTACATTCATACATCTGGTGTGACGTAAGAAAATACAAAAAGCTTGGTATTGAAGTTGAAGATAACGTAAAAGTTCTTAATATCGAAAGCTCTGATAACGGTACTATCCGTAATTCAATGATTCCTACCCTTTTAAGTGCAACTTCTGATAATAAAGACTTTGCAGAAAGCTTTGGTATTTTTGAAATCGGCAGAGTTGCTGCAGGTATTAAAGAAGACGGTACTGCTAACGAAAGACGTCGTTTAGGTATTGTTCTTTTTGATAAAACAGTCAGTGAGAAAGAATTATTCTTTAAAGCTGTAAACGTAGTTAACTCAATTTTCTTACAGATTAAACATAAAGCTCCTGTACTTTCAAAGGTTGTACCAATTCACAAATGGCAGCATCCAAAGAATACAGCAGCAATTTACTGTGACGGTGTAAGCTTAGGTACAATCAACACACTTCACCCTGCAAATGCTCAGAAGCTTGATAAAAACGGTGTTGCTGTTTGTATTGAAATTGATGTTGAT
>JAZOSL010000033.1:0-17129 GCA_045657085.1 Acutalibacteraceae bacterium
ATAAAAGTTTGCCTATGTTTTTTATTATAAAAATTGTGTTATGTGCTTTTTCACCTAAGAAGAAATACATAAGTGCAATTACGCCTATATAGTATGGTAAAACCTTGTTTGCAAACTGAAATGGTAACATATTGATCGGCAAATTATATTTTTCAGTATTAGTTTTAACTTTTTTATGAATCGGGAAGAATGCAATTACGCTTAAAACTACTGTCAGAACTGTTTCGAAAACATCGTTGTCTAATGTTAATTCATTTAATCTGAAAGCGAATCCTCTTAAAATTACTATACCGAATAATAAAAGAATGGTAAATAATGAATTGAATAAAAGTGAAGCTTTTTTGCTTTTGAAAAGAGGGGAATATTCATATTCTTCACTATTAGTATATTTTTTCGGTAATAGTACAATAACGAGCATAATACCTAAGCCTAAGAAAAAGCCTGTAAAAAATTCCCATGTAGACCAAGCAGATGATGCTAAAAAGCCGGGTGATTTAATACCTGCAAAAAATCCTCTGTCTGAATCAAGTATCAATGGAATATCAGCTAAAGTGATAGCAATACCACAAACGATGTTGATAAGTGTAGAGAATATAGCATTAAACTTATCTTTTAAAACTATACCTACGCCAAGGGATGAAGCAAAAGCACCTATAGCGCTTGAAATAACCTGAACGCTTGTGAAATAGTTTCTGCAAAACGGTATCTTTTTAGCCCAAGTGGCTGACCCTAATTGAGTTATAAATGCTTTCATCGGTGTCATATCGTGTCCGACATCAATAAGTCCGAGAGTAGCACCCTCAACTGCCTGCGGGTTTATTACTGAAAGTATGTAGTGAGAAACAGAGAGATTTGCAATAAAATATGTTGCATAGTAAATGCCAATGAAAATTATAAAGTCTTTAAATTCATATTTTTTCTTTGAGAAAAGTGAGCCTAAAGTTATAGCGAATAAAGGAAACCAACCGAAGCCTAAAAGAAGCATAATCGCAAGACCGCTATAGGGGCTTATTTCAAGAAATCTGTCAACCTCTTCGCCTTGGAAATTCCAGGAGCTTGAAAGGTAACCGTTCATTTGCGAGTTAAGAGTACCCCAACCGCCCGTAGTAATGCCTGCAAGAATTACAGCAATCGGTATCATTTCGTAATTCATCTTAATTCGTTTGCCGTAAATAGCGTAAACAAATAATAGAATGGTTGTCGCAACGCAAAACATCCCCCACATTGAGCCGAAGCCGTGGTTACCCCTTATACGCCATGCAAAACCGATTAAAAACGCACCTGCAATTATTGAAAATATTTTCTGTAAAGAATTAAGTTGATTAACACTTTTAGTCATGAAATCACCACTTTATTAATAATATAAAGTTTTTTTATTTAATTGAAAAATTCTTTGATTTTGTCAATAATCGTTGTGTTATCTTCGCTTTCTATCTCTGAAACGCCAAACGTAACGTCATCAAAGCTTAAGTCAGCATCGCCGTTTGAGGAAAATTCAAAGGATAAATTAACTACTTCTTCTAACCTTTTGCTTTTAAGAGTGAAGCCTAAATCCTTGCCGAAAATACGGAGCTTGTTAAGATTAAAAGTTAAAGTTTGCCATTCACCGTCGTTTTTTATAACGTAACTGCAGCTATCCGAGTCTGCTAACTCGGGGGATAACCAAATGAATTTGTTTATATATAACCTTAATTCTTTTAAAGAGATATCTTTATCACCGTTGTTTCTGACTTTAACCGAGATAGTTGTGTAATTACTGTAGTTTGTGTCAACGTCAGAATAATTAACAGTTTTCGTTCTGCCTTTTTCATTAGCTTCTTCAATTGTTAATAAAGGTGAAGCTGAAAACTCGTTATTACTTGATGTTATATGTAAACCGAAATCGCCTTTGTAGGTTGAGTTTTCATTAATTGAAATTTCGGCGTCGTCAGCTTGCCAGGCATCGTAATAATCGCTGTTTTTCTCACCGTGCATGTGAAATATCTTCTCGTTGTTACAGTATGCCCATCTTTTATCTAACCAGAATTGAGTATTATATGAAGAATCGGTTATAAACGTAGCAACGGGTAATGTTTTGCCGTTTTCGTCAGATGCGTAAAGATTAGAAAAAGAGTTGTTGTTACCGTATGCATAAGTAGCTGATTTCGGACTTTTAATTTCATCGCTAAAAACTTTAACTGTGTCTTTAGAAACAATCTCGGCATCTGCTTTAATATATACGCCGTTTTCACCGCAAATTGCAAAGCCGTTAATAATTGATTGTTCGCATATAATACCGTCACCTATATTATCTAAAGTAACGTATATAGCTTCATCATCTATTTTACTTGATTTTATAGTGGGGGCAGAGGTGGTTTTTCGCATATTGTAAACAAGACCCTCAGCACAGTAAGCCATTCTTTCACCGATGGGTTTCTTTGTTTCCGGGTGGATAGCACCTACTTCATTTATATATGTAAGGGGAACGTCGTAAATAGAAACAATTGATCTTGATTCGGTTTTCTCTTTTTGAAGCTTATCAAAAAGAATATTCATATCTGATGCGAGGTAGCCGAGATCGTCATAGGCGTAAGAGGCAATTTGTGAATAAACAATAGGAAGTTCACCTTGCTTGTAGTTGAAAAGTCTTGTGTAAGACTCTTGAAGCAAATCGAATCTTTCTTTGTAGGTTTTTGTATCAAACATTACATCTGTTTCGCCCTGATACCAAATCATTCCTGCTATTCTAAAATCTTTTATAGGGTGAATTCTTGTGTTGTAATTTGCCGTCATATCGTGGTGAACTTCAATTTCACCCGGCTCTTCTTTCCAATCATCATACGGGATATATCTTTCGTCATTTATAAGGTCGTTTTTAATAACCTCATTATTGTCGATATCTTCTCTTGAAAGCCAAGAAATAATTGAAGAGCCACCTAAGCTGACGTTAAGAATTCCTACGGGCATATTAATACTTTTTTCAAGGTTTTCTGCAAAGTAATAGCTGACGGCACTCATACCATATATATTTTTATTTTTGCCGGTTACCCATTGTGCACCATCTATATCATCTTGTGGATTTTTCGGCACGGTTTTTTCGGCACCCATATTATCGTTACCCTTGTATTCAATATAAGGGGGTATTATTAATACTCTTATACCGTCACTTAATACCTCTTTTTTGTCGTAAAGCTTTCTACCGTATTTTTCCTGAGAAAGAGGGTACATCATATTACTTTGTCCTGCCGAAAGCCACATTTCACCAAAAACAATGTTTTTTAAAACTATTTCTTGCTTTCCGTTTGATTTGAGAACTATTTTATATTTTTGATAACTGCCTTCTGGTGCAGTGAAAGAAACAGAAAAAAGGCCGTCTTTACCTACAACCGTTTCTTCCGTTGCGATTATCTCTTTACCTTTTTGTAACTCTAAGGTTATTTTATTGCCCTTGCCACCGTAACCCTTAATAACTGCCGTTTCTTTTTGTTGAAAAAGCATGTTATCCGAATATATTGAATAAAGTGTGATTTTTTTGCTTGAAGCCGCATTTGCTATAGGAGCAACGTTAGTAAACAATAATACAGATGTAAGCATAATTAACCAAAACCTTTTTTTCATAAAAATAACCTCGTTTCTTGGTTTGATTTATGATATCATTTTAAAAATTTGTAGTCAATAAATTATATCAAATTTCGTTGCAACAGAAAATGATATGTGGTAATATATATTTAACATTATAATAGCTTGGTGAAAAAATGAGTAATATAACTGATATTTTTATTAAAGATAGGGCAGACCCGTTTGTTACCTTAGGCGATGATGGATGGTACTATTTTACTGCATCTTTTCCAATGTATGGTAAATATGATAATAACGGTTACGACAGAATAATTTTAAGACGTGCAAAAACTATTGATGAATTAAAGTTTGCAGAAGAAAAAGTAATTTGGCACGAGAAAGATTCTAATACATCTTTCCGTTTTATATGGGCGCCCGAGATTCACAAAATCGGCAGTAAATGGTATATTCTATTTGCCGCAAGTGGTAGCACAAATAACGTATGGGATATAAATTGCCATATAATTATGTGTGACGGTAACGACCCTTATAATGATACTTGGACTGATTTAGGCAATTTTCAGGCTTGTGACGGTGATGATTTTTCCTTTACCAACTTTTCACTTGATATGACCTATTTTGAAAGTTGTGGTAAATCATACGTTGCCTGGGCTCAGAATGGTGGTAATTCAAATGTATATATTGCAACCGTAGACCCTGAAAAGCCGTGGAAAACAACTTGTAAAGCTGTTTTACTGACTAAACCTGAATATGATTGGGAAAAAGTAAGAATACCTGTAAATGAAGGTCCTGCGGCTATGAAGCATAACGGTAAAATCTATCTTGCTTTTTCTGCTTCTGCAACAGGACCCGAATACTGTATCGGTCTTATGTACGCTGATGCAAATGCTGATTTAACTGATATAAATAACTGGACTAAATTAGATAATCCCGTTCTTACTTCTGAAGATTTAATTGGTGAATATGGCCCGGGTCATAATTCGTTTGTGAAAGATGAAAACGGTGATTGGGTATTCATCTATCATTCAAGAGATAAAAAATGCTATAATGGTGAATGTGGTTATTCTGACGGTGATTCACTTTATGACCCTTGCCGAAGTGCAAGAAAAAGAAAAGTTTATTGGGACGAAAAAGGTTTTCCGATTTTAAACAGATAAAAATATAAAAGCTACGGATTAACTCCGTAGCTTTTTTGTTTAGGTAGTGTAGTGTTATTCAAGAACTAAATATCCACATTCATTTATTGAAACTTCACCACTGACGTTAGTGCCGTTTACAATATCAAGATATTCCTGGTCAAGTGTAACGTTTGCAACACTGTCAGTGAAATTCATAATGAAAATAACGTTACCGCGTTTTCTTATGCTAACACCGGAATCTGCAACTATTTCAGTATCAGCTTTTATGTTGTGTTCTTTAATTATAGCTTCACAGAATTTTTTTGAAAAATCGCCTTTATCGCTAAAAGCAACATAGTATGCAGTACCTTTACCAAAATTGTTTTTAGTAACTGCAGGTGTATCGTAATAAAAATCACTCTTATACTGTGCTAAAACCTCAGCATTTTCGGTGTGAATAATATCGCAGAAATTAATTGCTTTATAGTTGTTACCATTGTATTCAACTGAATTTTCAACACCTTCCGGTAACGAATCGGTTTCTTCAGCCCAAATACCAAAAACTTCTTTCAAGTTACCACAGGGGAAACCACCTAAATGACAAAGATCATCTTTATCAACAATGCCGGTTAAAAATGTCGAAATGAATTTACCACCATTTTCAACATAGGTTTCAATCTTTTTATCAACATTATCTTTAAGCATATAAAGGAATGGAGCGATAATTAAGTCATACTTTTCGAAATCGTCATCCATTGAAATAACGTCTACAGCAATCCCTTTATCCCAGAATGGTGCATACCATTTTGTACATTCTTTGTAATAATCTCTTTCAAGGTTGTTGTAACCACAGAAGTAGCCTGTTGCCCATTTGTTTTCCCAATCATAAATGATTGCAACCTTGCTTTCGGTACGTTTACCTACAACGTCACCGATTTTTTCAAGATTCTGACCGAGTTTTGCAACTTCGTTGAAAACTCGGGTGTTTTCGTGACCGCAATGGTCAACAACTGCACCGTGGAATTTTTCGTGACCACCACGGCTCTTTCTCCATTGGAAATATTGAACGCTGTCAGCACCGTGAGCAACAGCCTGAATAGATGATAATTCCTGTCTTCTCGGTTTGGGAAGCTTGTTGACGTCGTGCCAGTTTACAAGAGAAGGTGTGCTTTCCATCAAAAAGAAAGGTTTTCCACCCTTCATTGTACGGAACGTATCGTGTACAAAAGCAGTTTCATAAGCCTCTTCAATGTTCCTTCCCTTATCCCAGGCAGGGTAGTTGTCCCATGAAATTAAATCAAGATGCTCTGAAAATTTCTGATAGTTAATACCATCATACATTTTCATAAAGTTTGTGGTAATCGGTCTGTCGGGTGTAATTTCTTTTAAAGGTACAATTTCATTTTCAAAGAATGAAATGTGACTGTCGGTAACAAATCTCTTCCATGCTAATTTCATAGCAGGAACGTGGTTTTCACCTCTGAATTTAGGTGAATTTATCTGTGACCAGTCTGTTACCTGATGACTCCAGAAGCCGTTCCACCATTTAAAGTTAAGGTTGTCGAGAGTTTTATATTCTTTCTTCAGCCACTCTCTGAAGGCTTCCTGACAAAGCTCACAATGACATTCACCACAATATTCATTTGATATATGCCACATCTTAACTGCAGGATGGTCTTTGTATCTTTCTGCAAGCTTTCTGTTGATATTCTGTACCTTTTCTCTGTAAATTGGTGAAGTAAGGCAGTGGTTATGACGAACACCGTATTCGTTGCGTATACCACTTTCTTCAACCCTTAAAACCTCAGGGTATTTCTGTGCGAGCCATATAGGACGTGCACCTGATGGTGTTGCAAGAATAACGTCTTTTCCGTTTTCGTGTAATTTATCAAGTAATTCGTCAAGCCATTCGAAGTTGTAAACACCTTCTTCAGGCTCAAGCATTGACCATGAGAATATACCAACTGTAGCACTGTTAACGTGTGCTAAATTCATAAGTCTCATATCTTCATCCCATATTTCAGGAGTGTCAATCCATTGGTCTGGGTTATAGTCACCGCCGTGAATTATGTAATCAAAATATTTGTCCATAATAACTTTTTTCACCCTTAAGATAATTTCATAAACATTTCAAGTATTCTCTTAACGCAAAGCTCTAAATCTGCTCTTGTGATATCACCGTTATCATATCCCTTTTTAAGATCTTCGGGATAACCACAGTGCATTTTCATATCATTACCTGCTTTTACTTCTTTTACAGGGTCATTTTTAACACCCCAGTCGGTAACAACCATTCCTTTAAAGCCCCATTCGTCACGAAGAATACCTGTTAAAAGCTCGTAGCTTTCGGATGTGTGTTGACCGTTGATAAGGTTATAGGATGACATAACTGTCCAGGGGTCAGCTTCCTTAACTGTTATTTCAAAGCCTCTTAAATAGATTTCTCTTAAAGCTCTTTCAGATAATCTTGAATCACTGGCAAAACGATTTGCTTCTTTGTTGTTACAAGCGAAATGCTTAATTGAAACAGCAACCTTTTGTGACTGAACACCACGAGTTACGGCACTTGCAGTTTTACCTGCAATTAACGGGTCTTCTGAGTAATACTCAAAGTTTCTACCACAAAGGGGATCTCTGTGAATATTAAGAGCAGGGGAAAGCCAAACACCGAGATTGTTTTCTCTGATTTCAGCTCCACCACCTTTACCAACTTCGTAAGCAAGGTCAGGGTTCCACATACAAGCAAGTAAAGTAGCACAGGGCCAAGCAGTTGTGGGGATGCCCGTTGCTACGTCAAGACGTAAGCCTGCAGGACCGTCTGCTGTAGGAACAGCAGGAACTTTAAGTCTTTCAAGACCACCAAAGCAGCCTGTGTTACAAACACCTGTTGGTCCGTGACCACCAACGAACTCCATTAATTCTTCAAGTGTGAACTGTGCAACAAATTCATCAAGTGAAATTTCTTCACCAACCTTGTCAAAAACGATCTCTTTTTCTGGTGCTTTTGCATTTGTTGGTTCATTTATGCCGTAAAGATATTCTTCTTCACCAAGTGGTAATTCTTCAAATGTACCATCAGCAAGAAGTCTCTTTTTAAGCTTGAAGGGTTTACACCAGTCAGAAAGCTGTTCTGTAACAGTATTTTCATTTAAAATGTATTCAAAATCGAGTTTTTTGTTATCTCTTACAGATGTTCCGATATAGAAATTGTATGTACCTTTTTCAAGAACTCGTGCAGATTTCTGTATTTTACCTAAATCGTCAAAGCTTGCCATATCGTTAATATCAAAGCTCATTACAACAGTTTCGCTTTCACCGGGGTAAAGTAATTTTGTCTTTTTGAAAGCAGCAAGTTCTTTTGAAGGCTTACCCAATTTGCCTTGTGGTGCACTGTAATAAAGCTGAACAACCTCTTTACCGGCTACAGCACCCGTGTTTTTAACAGTAGCAATACCAATGATTTTGCCGTCACTCTCGCAACAAACCTTGCTACTTAACTTAAAGGTTGTGTATGAAAGACCAAAACCAAAGGGATAACGTACGTTTTTACTTGCTCCGGGAATAGTTTCAAAATATCTGTATCCAACGTAAATGTCATCAGAATAATCCACGTGATCAAAGCATTCCCAAAAATCATCTTTACAAGGATAGCAGTCGTAAGATTTAGCAATAGTATCAACAAGCTTACCTGAAGGGTTAACATCTCCGCAGAGAATATCTGCTATTGCAGAGCCACCCTCCATACCACCTTGCCAACCAAAAAGAATGCCACCGATTTTATCGTTTTCGGCAAAGTATTCACAGTCAATCTGTGCACCTGAATTTATTACTATTATGACTTTATTAAAGTTCTTTGTAACGTTATCAATCAATTGCTTTTCAAGGTCTGAAAGATAGTAGTCACCACCCTGTGGTCTGCGATCTACTCCTTCGGCAGAAAATCTGCTTAATGTGATAATTGCCGTGTCACATTCCTTTCCTGCATCTTCAATGAGAGAACAGGGGACTTCAGCTTCTTTAACGTGCATAGCGGCAAAGGTGTCGTAAGTCATATCGTCACGTTCAGTACAAAATTCCATATTGTTAACGATATCCCAACGGGCATCTATCTGCTCTTGTGTAAGAACGTTTACACTTTCTTTTTCAACGTAGTCTTTATAAAAATCAACAAGTGGCATATATACAGAAACCTTACCATCGCTTTCTTTTGCCTTGAAACCGTCAGCAATATTTCTGATATAAGGGCAGTTAACGTCACCACTACCACCGCCACCTTTTATGTATTCAATAGTTGCTTTGCCAAATAGGGCGATTTTTTCACCTCTTTTAAGTGGTAAAGCATTGTTTTCGTTCTTTAAAAGTACCATACCTTCAGTTGCTGCTTCTTTTGAAAGGGCAATGTGCTTGAGTGAAGCAGTAACGCATTTACCATCTTCACCTAAAGGCTTACAGGGTTGGTATCTGAATCTTACGTATTTTTCCATTAATATCAGTCCTTCTAATAATATGTTTTATGAAATAAAAATTAATTTTTTCCGAATAAGTGACGTAATTGTGTTTTATTGATTATTAAAGTAACTACCGTCAATGAAATTATTATAAAAACAGTCTGACTAAACCTTAAAAGGTAGTAACCGTATGGTAAAGCATTAAATATTGTAAATAGATTAAGTTTATTTGCAATTAAATCAGCAATATATATCATTATTGTCTGATGCCAGGCGTAGTAATATAAACTGTTTTCACCAATATATTTGATCGGTTTTAGTGTGAAAAAATTTGAAAATAAAATTACGGCAAAAATTCCAGCAAAAGCAGATATAAAAGTTAGTGGCGGATAACCGTAGGTTGAATCAAACATTTCCATACCGTTACCTGAAATTTTATGTGTTAAATAACCGCAGACTACGTTAACGATGCCTAACAATATAAATGACAACCAAGCGTATGTTTTCTTGCTTTTGATTTTTTCAATAACGTAAGAGTGCTTCTTTAATAAATACCCGCCGTAAAAGAAAATTACTGCTGTAAAGCAAACGTCAGTGTTCCAGGGTAAAGGCTTTCCACCGAAATGGTAATAAACTAAACCGACAGTTAATAACAGTAAGCAAACGAAACCTTTTATTATATCGTTTTTTATAAATTTGCTAATGAGATAAAATAGTATGTTAAGAAAGAAAAGACATGCAATAAACCAAAGGGTTGAAAACCTTTTTTGGAATATAAATGTTTGTAATAATGTGATAAAAGAAGTTGTTGTTAAAGTTCCCCAACGATATTGAAGTAGTAGAGTGAATAAAATTAGTGGTACGCTTAATGAGAAATAGGGGATTAACAAGCCTTTGGATTTCCTTATTATAAAATCCTTGAAATTAGATTTATCAGAAAAAACGTAGCCTGATAAAAAGAAAAATAACGGCACGTGAAAGGTGTATAACCATACACCTATTTTGCCAACAGAAAGGTGAGCGAGTATTACTGCAATCGTGCCATAGCCCTTTGCCATATCAAGCCAATCAATTCTGTTTTTATTTGTTATGGTAATTTCTTTCATAACAGTTTCCTTTATTTTAACATTTTAAAAATTCTATCATAGAATTAATATAAATTCAATAACGGTTTTGTTGATTTTTATCTTTTATAGTGGTATCATTGAAATATAAATTATGAAAGTAGGGTTGTTATGAAAGATTATGACATTTTAATCATAGGTGCTTCTACAACAGGCTGTTGGTTTGCTGAAAGAATGGCAAGAGAAGGTCATAGTGTTCTCATTATTGAAAAAGAGTTACCCGAAAACGTTTCGAGAAGCTATGATATTTTTCATATGAGTCAGCCTGAAATGGAGCAGTTCGGATTAGATATTCCTGAAGAAAGCAGTCCTTTAAGAGAATTTGCTTTTAGTGGCTCACCTATAATCTCACCTTACGGTAAATACCGTAAAGGTGGTGGCTCTATAGTTACAATAGGTCTTCATAAGCACGACTACATAATGTATATGGCTGAAAAAGCAAAATCAAAGGGTGCCGAAATAATTTACGGTGCATCATTCTGTGACTTATTATATAATGAAAAAGGAGCAGTTGTTGGTGCAGTTTATGAAAAGGAAAATGGGAAAATTTCCGTTAACACTAAAATTGTTGCCGATTGTTCCGGTATTCCATCTGTAGCAAGAACAAAGCTTCCGGCTACATCATTGGTTGAAAATTTTAAGCTTACACCGAGAGATATTTTTTACGTTGTTCTTTATTACGTTAAATATAAAGATACAAGTGTTGATCCGAGAATGCTTGACGGATTCTTTATGCAGTATAAATCATGGTCTGCACCGGCAGGTGAGGGGTACGATGCAATTTTAGGTATCGGTGGTAGCTATTCTTACGAATACTCTGAAGAAGTTTTTAATTCACAACTTTTAAAGAATTACAAATATCCCGATTACGATATTTTAAAGGTTGAAAAGGGACTTACGCCTTATCATCGTTCAGTTTACTCTTTCGTTGACGACGGCTTTATCGCCATGGGTGATACTGCTTGCCTTACTAAACCAACCTGTGGTGAGGGTTGCACATCCTCTCTCGTTCAAGGTGAAATAGCAGCTGACGTTATATCAAAGCTTTTAAAAGAAGGCAAACCTCTTGATAAAAATAATATGTGGACAATCAATAAACAATATATGATTAAGCAGGGTAAGGATTTTGATTCAATGAGACCACTCTTAATGGGTATTGTTGCTATTAATTTTGACGAAGCTGAATATCTCTTTGAAAACGACGTATTGTTCAGTCAGAAGATATTAGGTGGTATGGATGACGGCTTACAGCTTTCAATAGGTGATATTGCTTCAACAGTTAAGGGTATCTTAACAGGTGTTATGAAGAAGAAAATCAGAGTTTCAACTGTTAAGAAAATTGTTAAAGGCTTAATGCAAAGCGGTGAGGTAGGGAAGTTGTACGATGATTATCCCGAAACTCCCGAAGGCTTTTCGCAATGGAAAGAAAAAGCAGATAAGCTTTGGGATGAAATTGGCTCCCTTGCTGACACCTGCGACCCCGAAATTTTAAAGAAATTAGGAATTAAATAATTGCAAGAAGGCGGTATTTATTACTGCCTTTTGTCTTTGACAAAAATTTAACTTGACAACATACACTATATAAATTATTATATAGTGGAACATTTATGTTGTGGATTTATATGTTTAAAATATTGAGAAGGAAGTGTTTTAATGAATCCTCAGTACGAATCATTGTTTACACCTTGGAAAATAGGTAACGTTGAAATCAAAAACCGTATCGTTATGTGCCCTATGGGTGGTACATCTCTTTTCGGTTGGTTTGAGCTCGGCGGTTGCCATTTCGACAAGGAAGCAGCAAAGCTTTTCTTAGAAAGAGCTAATAACAATGTTGGTCTTATTATCCCCGGTATCGCTCCTTTACGTGATACTTTCTGGGGCAAATGGCTCTGGCAGAATCCTAAGATGTTTGACGAGCTTAAAGAGTTTATGGATGAAATCCATAAAACAGGTGCAAAGCTTTTCATTCAGCTTACAGCAGGTATGGGTCGTTCATGGGCTATTACAGAGCTTATAGCTCCTCTTCACAAAAATAAATTTACTCGTGCTTTAATTAAGCCTGTTATTGATACATCACACGAGTTAGCTTCTCCCAGCCCTCAGAAGTCACGTTGGGCTCACGATATTGAGTGTCCCGAAATGACAGTTGAGCAGATTCACGAAATTATTGAAGCATTTGCTAAAACTGCAAAGCTTTGCCGTGATGCAGGCGTTGACGGTGTTGAAGTTCACGCTGTTCACGAAGGCTACCTTCTTGACCAGTTTGCTATTGAGTATTTCAATAAACGTACAGACGAATATGGCGGAAGCTTTGAAAACAGATACCGTTTCGCAGTTGACGTAGTTAAAGCTATTAAAGCTGCTTGTGGTGAAGATTTCCCTGTTTCTCTTCGTTATTCAGTTGAGTCAAAAATGAAAGACTTCTGCTACGGTGCAATGCCCGGTGAAGAATATACAGAAGTTGGTCGTGCAATGCCCGAATCTGAAAAGGCTGCTAAATACCTTCAGGATGCAGGCTACGATATGCTTAATGCTGATAACGGTACATATGACTCTTGGTACTGGGCACATCCACCTATGTATATGCCTCAGAACTGTAACCTTGAAGACGTTGCTCACATTAAGAAATTCGTTGATATCCCTGTTGTTTGTGCAGGTAGAATGGAACCTGATGAAGGTGCTAAGGCTGTTGCTGAAGGCAAAATCGACGGTGTTGGTGTAGCTCGTCAGTTCCTTGTTGACCCTGAATGGGTAACAAAGCTTATTGAAGACAGACTTGAGGATATCAAGCCCTGTATCTGTTGTCACGCAGGTTGCTTCAACTTCTCTTCTTCAAAAGGTCATGCAAATACTCAGGACCTTTTCGATACAATGGGTCTTTCAAGATGTGCTCTTAACCCCAAAACAATGCAGTCAAAGAAATATAAAATTGAACCTGCTAAAAAGAGCAAAAAGATTGCTATCATCGGTGGTGGTATCGGTGGTATGGAAGCTGCTATCGTTTGTGCAAAACGTGGTCACAAGGTTGATCTTTACGAGAAAACAGACAAATTAGGTGGCGTATTTATTGCTGCAGCAGCTCCCTCATATAAAGAAAAAGACCGTGATCTTATTGCATGGTACAACCGTGAGGTTCAGCGTTACGACGCTATCACAATTCATATGAATACAGAAATCAAGGATATCGCTTCCTTGAATGCTGATGAAGTTATTGTTGCTACAGGTTCTGTTGCTAATAAGATTCCTGTTAAGGGCGCTGATAAAGCAATTGAAGCAGTTGACTTCCTTCTTGGTAATAAAGAGGTTGGTCAGAATGTTACTGTTGTTGGTGGTGGTCTTACAGGTTGTGAAATCGCTTATGAGCTTTACCTTCAGGGTAAGAATCCTACAATCGTTGAGATGCAGGATGACCTTATCACAACTCCCGGTGTTGCTCTTGCTAACACAAGCTACCTTCGTGACTTCTTCAAAACAAATAAAGTTCCTGTTTACCTTGAAACAAGAACAACTGAAATTACTGATACAAGTGTAACAGTTCAGACTAAAGACGGTAAATCAGTGACAATTCCTGCAGATAGCGTAGTTCTTTCTGTTGGTTATAAACCCGCTCCCATCGCTGAAAAGAGCAAACACGTTCATATTATCGGTGACGCTCTTAAAGTTGGTAACCTTCGTACAGTTATCTGGAAGGCTTGGGACGTAGCTATGAAGCTTTGATTAGCTATTAATCTTAAACTGACGGCTTTTGCCGTCAGTTTTTGTTTATTTATATTGTCTTTTTTTGTCTTGTGTGCTATATTTAATGTAATATAAATACAAAACTTTATCAGGAGTTGTTAAAATGAATTATAGAAAAGATTTAGTTGAAAACATTCTTCCTTTCTGGTTAAAAAATGCAGTTGATTATGAAAATGGTGGTATTTATACCTGTCTTGACCGTGAAGGTAATATTTACGGTACAGATAAAAGCGTCTGGTTTCAGGGCAGAGCTTTATGGGTGTTCTCAAAGGCATATAACCTTATAGAGAAAAACGAAGAATATCTTAAGGCTGCTAAAACAATTTATTCTTTTCTTCCTAAATGTACCGATACTGACGGTAGAATGTTCTTTACAGTAACAGCTGACGGACGTGAGCTTCAGAAGAGAAGGTATTATTTCTCAGAAACATTTGCCGCTATCGGTTGTGCAGAGCTTTATAAGGCAACAGGGGATAAGGAAGTTTTAGAAAGTGCTGAAAGATTTTTCACAGTTGCTTACGAATGCTTCACTGGTGTTCGTAAAAACCAGCCTAAAATCAACCCCGACAACATTGATTCAAAAGCTCTTTCACCCGTTATGATTATGCTTGCAACTGCTCAGGTTATGAGAAGTGTGGACGGTCTTTACGATAAATACAACAAAATCTGTGGCGAATGTCTTGCCGAGATTCTTAATGGTGGTTATCTTACAGAGAGAGCCTTACTTGAAAGCGTAACTAAAAAAGGCGAGTTTATAGATAGTCCTAACGGTAGAATCGTTAACCCCGGTCACTCTCTTGAAGCTGCTTGGTTTATTATGGCTGAAGGTCTTGTTACCGGCAACGACGATGCAGTTAATATTGCTAAACATATTATTGATATTACTCTTCCTCTTGGTTGGGATAAGAAAAATGGTGGTATTATTGCCTTTACAGATTTAGAGGGTAAACCTCCCGTACAGCTTGAATGGGATATGAAGCTTTGGTGGCCTCAGTGTGAAGCTATGATTGCTGCAAGACTTGCTTATCTTCACTTTAAAGAAGAAAAATACAATGATGTTTATCTTGAACTTAAGAAATATTGTGAAAAATACTTCTGTGACGATGAATGTGGCGAATGGTACGGATACCTTCATTATGACAATACCGTTTCAACGACCCTTAAAGGTAATATATTCAAAGGACCTTTCCATATTCCGAGACTATATATGATAATGGCATCAATGGATGAAACAGATGATATTATCGAATATATGAAATAAGGTGAAGTTTTGAGTTTAAATTTATATTCTTATTCAAGTTTTGATGAGTTTCTTGCTTCTGATTTTTATAAATTAGAGTCATATCATTGGGAAGCTGAAATACCATATAGACCCGATACTTATTGTAAAATAGGTGTTGTTAATGATGAATTGGTTGCGCTTTTAAAATGCTATGAGTCTTCACCAAAGGCTGTTTATATTAATCGTGATGACCCGATTTTTCTTGATAGTTGTCTTGAATTTTTTGTAGCACCTGTAGAAAACAGAAGTGAGTATATTAATATTGAAACAAATGCAAACGGTGCGTATCTTTGCGAATTTGGTAAAGGCAAACCCGAAAGATGCTTTTCTAAGGAGCTTACAGATGTTTCACCAAATGTTGAAGCATTTTCTTCAAAAGATGAAAAAGGCTCATTCTGGGGCGTTAAAGTGCGTTTGACTAAAGATTTTATTTCAGCACTTTACAAAACTGATAAAAAGAATATAATGTTTACAGAAATAAAAGCAAATTTTTATAAATGTGGTGATGAGTGTGAAACACCCCATTATTTAGCATTTTCACCCGTTACTGCGTTGCCACCGGGTTTTCATAACCCTGAGTGCTTTGCGTCTTTTAAAAGGAGTTAATTAAAAATGAGTATTACAAATACAATCAATGTTCTTGATATTATTAATCAGTTTCCTGATTTTGGTAAAGTTAATGGTTATAAACCTATTACCGATGGGCATATAAATGATACATATATAGTTGAATATCTTCTTGAAGACGGAAGTATCGAAAAATATCTTCTTCAAAGAATCAATACCAATGTGTTTAAAAAGCCTATAGAGCTTATGGAAAACGTTATGGGCGTTACTGCACATCTCAGAAACAAGATTACAGCTGCCGGTGGCGACCCTGCGAGAGAGACTCTTACAGTTTATCCTGCAAAAGATGGTAAGAATTATGTAATGAGTGCCGATGGTGGTTGCTGGAGACTTTATAATTTTGTTGATGATACTTATTCTATAAACGAACTTACAAACCCCGAAGACTTCAGAAATGCAGCTCTTACTTTTGGTAATTTCCAAAAGCTTCTCGCAGATTATCCTATTGAAACTCTTTACGATACAATTCCTAATTTCCATAACACTCCTTCACGTTTTAATGATTTTAAAACTGCCGTTGAAAATAATTTTTCAGGTAGAAAAGATCAGTGTTTACCTGAAATTGAGTTTGTTCTTGCAAGAGAAAAAGATTGTTCTGTTATTACTGATTTATTGGATAGTGGAGTTATGCCCTTAAAGGTTACTCACAACGATACAAAGCTTAATAATGTTCTTTTTGATAAAAAGACTAATAAAGGTATCTGTGTTGTTGACTTGGATACAGTTATGCCGGGATCATCACTTTACGATTTCGGTGACAGTATACGTTTTGGTGCAAATACTGCTGCAGAAGATGAAAAAGATTTATCCAAGGTAACTTTGAGTCTTGAATATTTCAAGGCATACGTTGATGGTTATCTTGAAACAGCAGGGGATAGTCTTACAAAAGAAGAAATTGATTTACTTCCTTTTGCATCAAAACTTCTTACTTTTGAATGTGGTATGAGATTCCTTGGTGACTTCCTTAATGGTGACGTTTATTTTAAAACTGAATATCCCGAACATAACCTTGTCAGAGCCAGAACACAGTTTAAATTGGTTGCTGATATCGAGGAAAAAATGAATGAAATGACTGCTATTGTAGACGAAATAAAAAAACTTAAAAAAATTTAAAAAAAGTTGAAAAAAAGTGTTGACAAATCATTCTAAATAGTGTATAGTAGTCAACGTTGCGAGTGAGCAACGCACACGGGAGCATAGCTCAGCTGGGAGAGCATCTGCCTTACAAGCAGAG
>JAZOSL010000034.1:0-11581 GCA_045657085.1 Acutalibacteraceae bacterium
AACAATAACAGTTTATATAATTCGAAACAACCCAATAACTCTCAATACGGTGGTACTAATATGATAAGTTTCAAACAAAATAACGAAATTACATATGACGATAAGGAATTAATGGAGGAAAACTCCTTTATAGGTGCAGAAATTGATACTACTCCCCTACCTGTTTACAATGAAGTAAAGGCTTCACTTCCTCAGCCTATTTGGGAAAACCACAAGGATTACATAGAATGTTATTGGAAGGCTTGGGAAATTGCTTTCAAAAATCTTCGTCAACCACAAGAAAACACAGGCTTTGTTGCTAATTTTATTGATGCTGCGTTTAACGGTTGTATTTTTATGTGGGACTCTGCTTTTATGCTTATGTTTGGTAAGTATGCATACCGAATTTTTAAATTCCAAAAAACTTTTGATAATTTTTATTCTCACCAACATGTTGATGGATTTATATGTCGTCAAATTGAAGAAAATACAGGAAATGATGTTTTTGCCCGTCACGACCCTGCATCTACAGGTCCTGAAGTTATGACCTGGTGTGAATGGGAATACTACCTTAACTTTGGTGACAAAGAAAGACTATCAAGGGTTTTTCCTTGCCTTGTAGCTTACCACCAATGGATGCAAGAGCATTTTACATGGCGTGACGGCACATACTTTTCATCAGGTTATGGTTGTGGTATGGATAATTGCCCACGTCTTGATGAAAAATACCACGTTTGCTACAGCCATGGTCACATGATATGGGTTGACGCATGTATGCAAGAACTTAATGCCTGTAATCTTCTTATAAAAATGGCAAAAGAACTTGACAGAGAAGAATTTATACCTGAGTTACAGGCTGAAAGTGACCACCTTTTTAAGGTTATTAACGAAAAACTTTGGGATAACGAAACAAAATTTTATTACGACCTTAAAAATGATGATAAGTTTAATGGTGTAAAGCATATTGGTGCATTTTGGGCACTTCTTGCAAAATGTGTCCCCGAAAACAGGGCAGATGATTTTATTGCTCACCTCAATAATGAAAATGAATTTAAAACCGATCACAGAGTGCCTACCCTTTCAAAAGATCATCCGGAATACAACCCTAAAGGTGGTTATTGGTGTGGGTCCGTTTGGGCACCAACTAACTACATGGTTTTAAAAGGTCTTGACGCCTATAAAAAATTTGACCTTTCATACGAAATTGCCTGTAATAATCTTGATTTTGCAGTAAAAGTTTTTAAATCTACAGGTACACTTTTTGAAAACTATTCACCAGAATATCACGATGGAAAAGCTTTGCGTGGCAGCTCATCTATGCCCGACTTTGTCGGTTGGACCGGCCTTATTCCCATTTCTATTATGTTTGAACACGTTTTCGGTATAAAGCCTGATGCTTCTAACAATAAAATTACATGGCATATAAATCTTACCGATAAACACGGAATTGAAAAATATCCATTCGGCACAGAGGGTGAATTAACTCTCATTTGTGAAAAACGTAATTCAGAAGAAGAAAAACCACAGGTTAAAATAGAATCCAATATCCCTGTAACAGTTGAAATTATATGGAACTGTGGAAAAGAAAAACAAATAATTGAAATAAATTAAATATCGGAACGGTTACTAAAATTGAAACATCTTGCAAGAGAACGAAAACGACAAAAAGCTCATATTATAAAAAACACAGCCTTTATGTTAGGCTGTGCTTTTAAGTGTGCTCCTTTTTCGCTTTTTATGATTTATTTTTCTTACATTCTCGAAAATGTTTACTATGCTGTTGTGGTTAATGTTATGCTCCTTGAAACTGCTCTTTCCATTATCGAAGGTAATGGAACTTTCAAGGAATTTGCAATCAAAATTTCTATACTTATCATTGGTAAGCTTCTGGTTGACCTTATAGGCTACATAAACGTTTACACAATAAGAATTAAATTTGAAATAAAATGCGAAAGCTATATAAATTCTTTGATATTTAAAAAAGCTCAGGAGGTTGAGCTTGGTTGCTACGAAAACCCTGACTTTTTTGATAAATATAATCGTGCAACCTGGGTCGTAGACCAAAGTGGCTTCAAACGAATTATCGAGGGCTCTGCCTGGACTTTAGGTTCGGTTTTCAGCCTTATTACTCTTGCCTCATACCTTATTTCAATAGATCCTATTCTCTTGCTTTTCATTCTCTGCCCCATTGCCGTTATGGGTTTCAGAGTTATAAAAAACAATCTTGAGCTTGAAAAAGAAGAGGCAATGACTCCTTTTGAAAGAGAAAAGGATTACGTTAGAAGAACTATTCTTTTGAAGGATTTTGCAAAAGAAATCAAAACAACCAATATCTTTGTTGTTCTCGAAAAAAGATTTCGAAATGCAATTAAAAAGAATATTAAAGTAATAAAAAAATACGGTTGGAAAATTGCCCTTATTGAATGTATTTCCGATTATTTTGCCGAAATCATACCTGTGACAGGTGGTTTCGTTTACGGTTGTTATCGTCTCATTGTTGTCGGTGATTTACCTGTATCAGAATTTTCCGTGCTTGTTTCTGCCATAACAACCTGCAGAAATAAGCTTAATCAGTTAGCATATTACTTTGCAATGCAACAAAAGCATTGCTTATGGGTACAGAATTTAAGAGATTTTCTTAATTATGAGCCCAAAATTCAGAGTGGTGAAATAATACCCGATGAATTTAAGAGCCTTGAATTTAGAAACGTTTCCTTTAAATACACGGAAGACACTGATTACATATTAAAGAATATCTCCTTTAAGCTCGAAAAGGGACAAACTATTGCCATTGTTGGTCATAATGGCGCAGGTAAAACTACTCTTTCAAAGCTTATTATGAGATTTTACGACGTTACCGAGGGAGAAATACTCTATAACGGTATAAACATAAAGGAATACGATCTTTTAAAATACAGAGAACGCTTTGCATCTGTTTTCCAAGATTACCGAGTTTTTGCAATGACTGTTGCTGAAAACGTTTTAACAGAAGAGGTTACTGATGAAAACAAAGAAATTGCCGTAAATGCTCTTAAAATTGCAGGTGCATATGAAAAAATCGGTAATCTTCCGAACAAAGAAAACTCTCTTCTTACAAAAGAATTTGACCAGAACGGTATTCTTCTTTCAGGTGGCGAAACACAAAAGGTTACAATCGCACGTCTATTTGCACGTGATTTTGACGTTGCTGTTCTTGATGAGCCTTCGTCTGCTCTCGACCCTGTTGCAGAAAGCAAAATGTATGATGCGCTTCTTGAAGCAACAAAGGGCAAAACCGTTATTTACATATCTCACCGACTTTCCAGTGCAACACGCTCTGACAACATTCTCGTTTTCAACAAGGGTGTTCTTTCAGAATGTGGCACTCACGAGGAGCTTCTGAAAAAGAAGGGTTATTATTGCGAAATGTTCACCCTTCAGGCTGCCGGCTACAAAGGAGGTGTTCAAGAATGAAAAAAACAAGCAAAGAAAAAGTAAACACCTTTAAAAATCATATATTTATGTTGAAATTCATTGCAAAGCACACTCCGTTTATGGTTTTCGGATATCTGTTTTTCGATATTCTTGCAAATCTTCCTTGGACACTTTCAAACGTCGTTCTTTTAAAATATATAATAGATGTTGCAGTCGATGGAAAGAATTACGAGCGTATTCTGTTCGCTTTGGTTTTCTTTGCAGCTTTTGTTGTTATAACGAATCTTTTGACTACTCTTTTCTATGAGATTTCTATGCCTAAACAAAAACAAAAGTTATATTTTGCTGTTTATAAAACTATCTATGAAAAAGCAGCAAAAATGGACTACGAGGCTTACGACAACCCCGAATTCTATAATGACCTTGTTCTTGCAATGAACTCAATGAACGAAAGAGCTTATTCAGTTTTAGCCGATACACAAGATATTTTGACTAACGTTATAGGCGTTCTCACAATCGGTGCAGTTATTGTTTCGATTGACCCTGTTTGCCTTGTTTTTGTCGCTGTGTGCGTCGCTATAATGACGCCCATCGGCAGACTTATTGCAAAAGTAAATGTTGAGAGAACTGAAGTTATGACGCCTCTTGACAGAAAAAATTTATATTTCAGCCGAGTTTTCTATCTTCAGGATTACGCTAAAGAGCTCCGTCTTTCAGGTGCGGGTAAAATGATTGAAACACGTTACAACCGTAACATCATCGACAGGCTTACAACTATTTCACCATATCTTACAAAACAATGGAAACTGTATTTCTGTCAGGAAGCATTACCTATGACGCTTCTTATATACCTTGGTATTTCACTTATAATGGGTTACAGGGCAATAGTTACAAAAGACGTTTCTTTGGGTGACTTTGCAGCAACCTTTAACGGTGCTACTGCTATCAGTACAAGCGTTTTTGCGATTACAAGCCAGTTTGCATTAGTTCTCCGCGAAAATAGTCTTTACGTTGACAAATTCCGTAGCTTTATGAACGCTAAGGAGAAAATGGTTTCGGGTGATAGAACAACGGTTTACAAAAATCCACCCGTTATAAAATTTGAAAACGTATCTTTCAAATATCCCGGTACAGATAAATATGTTCTCAAGAATATCAATTTTGAAATTACACCATACAAGAAGGTTGCCTTTGTAGGCTACAATGGGGCTGGTAAAACCACTCTCACCAATCTCCTGTTACGTCTTTATGACGTAACTGAAGGTGCTATCACTATTGATGGTGTCGATATTAAAGAGTGGGATATTTCTTCATATCATAAAAATTTTGCAGCAGTTTTTCAGGACTTTTCAATTTTTGGTGCAACTCTCGGTGAAAACGTTTCTATGGACGATTCGCACGATAAAGAAAAAACTCTGGAGGCTTTAAAAGCTGCTAATTTTGACAGAACTCTCCCCAACGGTACAGACAGTATTCTTTTAAGAGAATTTGATGATGACGGTCTTTCCTTATCAGGTGGTGAAGCTCAGAAAATTGCTATTGCAAGGGCGTTTTATAAGGATTGTGCTTTTGCAATCCTTGACGAACCGAGTGCAAACCTTGACCCGATTGCAGAGCATACTCTTAATCAATCTATGGCAATGGCAGCTGATAAAAAAACTGTTCTTTTTATTTCGCACAGGCTTTCAACTACCGTTATGGCAGACGAAATTTATATGCTTGAAAACGGTGAAATAATTGAGCACGGCTCTCACGAAGAACTTATGGCTAAAGACGGAAAATACGCCTATATGTTCCGTTTACAGGCAGAGAAATATAACCAATAAAACAAAACCGTATTGAAGAAAAACTTCAATACGGTTTTTTTATTCTGTCACAAAAACAAGCTCACATTTATTTTTTATATCTTGCTCTTTAAAATAATTTTCTTCACGTGGTATCCACTTATCTTTAAAGATTTTATAAACATCTTCACCATTTCTTTTTATTATTCTTTCCTTTTGAATTTCGGGTGAAACGGTAAGGAAAATATGCAAATCGTAAAGGTCGTAAAAATCGTTATGGCAAGAATAAACACCCTCGGTTACAACTATTTTTCCGGATTGTATTTTTACAGAATCTTTATACCTTTGTGTTTTACAATCAAAGGCTTTATAAATGACTTCTTCCCCTTTTAATGACGGTAAAAGCAGATAATTTAAAAAACTTTCTCTGTCAATATTTCCACCTGATTGACTTAATCTTTCTTCGGTCTGTTTTTCTTTAGGCAAATAAAAATCATCTATATGAAAAACAGTACAGGAAAGCCTTTGGGAAAGAAGTTTTGCAAAGGTTGTTTTGCCTGATGCACTTCTCCCTTCAACAGCTATTAAAACCCTGCTTTTTTCTCTGAGTAGCTCTTTGATTCTCTTTTCCGTTATATTTACAGCATATTCAATTGATTGACTATATTCCATCTGTTGCTTCTTTCTTATGATTTTTTTGATTTTTAAATGGTACCAGATGTGTCTTATTGAGTACAAGCATAATCGCCGGCACAAGAATAAGCTGTACAATGATACCCGGAACGGCATTTAAAAAAGCTCCTGTTAAAAAAGCTGTAAATGTAAAGCCGTTTTCACCTAGACCTAAAATAACGGTCATTACAATGCCCCATAAAATTCTACCACCAAACATAGCTGCCACAAGGCATCTGTACAAGGATTTAACACAGTGCCAACGTGCTTTTTGAAATAAAAAGCCAACTAAAAAGCCGTAAGCTGCAAGCTCAAAAGCCATAGCAATTGCCGTCGGGTACATTATTGGCATACCGAAAACTACACTTCTCAAAAGTGGTGTTACGGCACCTATAACAAAACCATATTTCCAACCACAAATAAAGCCACAAAGAATTACGGGCAAATGCATCGGAAGAAGCATACTGCCTATTTGTGGAATTTGTCCTGTGAAAAATGGCAAAACAAGTCCCAGACACAAAAACATTGCAGAAAGCACAAGCTTTTCAATATTATCTCTTTTCATCTTTTTCTCCTTATTCAAAATAAAGCTCTATTCTCTGATACACAATTGTTTTTCTTTCATATGTGTATGTAATATGTAAGCTGTTTTTGTCGGCAACTATTGCAGGATAGCTAAATTCATAATCGCCTTTTATTTTCTCACATTTGTAGAATTCTTCAAATGTTTTGCCGTTATCAAAGGAAGCCATAAGAACAAGGGGTGCTCTGTCACCCCAGTTTTCTGATACGGGGTTCATTATAAGCACAAGACAGCCATTATCCATTTTCACAACGTCTATACCACTGTTTGGGTTAGGTAGATTTGTTTCGTATGCCTTGCACCAGCTTCTACCACCATCGCGACTGTCACTACGATAAATATACCCCCTGTTTGTTCTTACAAGCATATGAAGACCGTCGTCACTTTCCCAAAGTGTAGGCTGAATCATATTAACAGGAAGAGCATTCTTTTTTGGTCTTAAAACAAAGTTGGAATGCTCAAAGGTAAGTCCGTCATCATTTGAAATATCTACAAAGCATTTCCAGCTTTTTCTTAAAGATTCTTTTGATGCCGGAGCTATAACCGTACCGTCACTTAAACGGATATTTTTATTTTTTACAGGTCCCCTGCCACCATCTTTATCACCGGGCACAAGAACCTGGGGCTTCGAAAAGCTTTTGCCACCATCCTTTGAAATACAGTAATATGTTACCCACTTCGGAATGGGCTTGCCATATTTAAAGTAAAGTATAATCTCTCCGTTTTCCCGTAAAAACAAAACAGGATTCCAATGAGGAAGCTCTTCTCCGTCAACAGATACGCTGTAAGGCTTTGACCACACAGAATTTTCACGTCTGCTTACCCATATTTTAACGTCATTGTTACCTTCAGTTGTACCACCAAACCAAGCAGCAACAACAGTACCGTCATTAAGCGGTAACACAGTCGAAGCATGACAAGACGGTGTATTTTCCATTGTGGGATATATAAACTCTTTAAGAACATTATTAACCATTATCTTCATTATTATCACCATTTTCATCATTGGTTTTTTCTTTATCCATATAGTCAAAGGCGTTCCATGCCCCTTCGTCTTCTTTTGGCTTTTCGTCGTAGCCCACGTCCATAACAATCATACCTTCCCTGGTTATTTTTTGTTGCTTTGCTATGGGCTGTTGTTCTTCTAAAATATACATATCCTTTGCATATTTCTGAGAATATGTTCTTATAAAGCTTGGGAAGCCTTCCTGTGTTGAAAGTTCACTATAAATATGATAATTGATAATATACCTGAGTGTAGGCAGTACAATAATTATATTGACTAAGCTTGTAACAAATACAAATACCATAGGTATTCCGTTGCCACCGGCACCTACAACCAAAGCTAAGGCAGCATACATAACAACTGCAATAAGAGCTTCAAATGCACCCCTTAAATTACCCATTTTCATATTGTTTGTTCCCAGTATCAGCAACAAAACTGAGCCTATACCCATTATAACAGGTATAATGGAGCTGGCACCTATAAAAGAGAAAACTATGCCAAGACACATCAAAAACAAAGGAATTACAATATGACCTGTGGCAGCTTCTACATTGCTGTTCCATTTATACATCAATTCTTTTTTCTCTTCAAAGCTGCTTTCGGGTATATTACCGTGAGAAAAAATTATTTCTAACCCCAAAATACTTAAACCCTTCTTTTTAACTTGTGGTTGTGGGGTTGTTTTTGCATAATTCTGGATTTGAGACGTTTCGCCTTCACCAATATTCAAAGTCTGACTCTGTCGGTTTTCTGCTTTCAGGTTCTGACTTCTTACAAATTCTTCTTTTTTTATCTCTTCCTGTGTATTAAAAGGGTTGTGTGCTGCCTGATATTTCCGGCTTTCATCATTTTTTTCATCTTTAAGGTAAATTTTATCACCATACAAATCGGCACTATTGGCAATAAATGACGGAAAACCTTTGCACTTTTCAAGCTCTTTGAAAACTGTGTTGTAATTATATATAGCTTTAAGAGTAAAAAAGCAAGTCACAGCACCTGAAGCCAGAGCAAAAGCCGACATTATAAGTGCATTTCTATCCATACGCGAAAAGCCAATTAACCATATCACAACAAAATATAAAAAAGCTGCTGTTTTAACCCAATAGGACGGCAATTTCCATTTAAGCATAAAATGGCCACCGATACACTGAGCGACCGTAACAGCATATAAAGAAAACTCGAAAAAATCACCAAAATCGCTACACAAATAGCCTATAAAAAAAGCTGCTGCAGCTAAAACAAAACCTGATATTGCACCGTATTTATTGGTTTCTTCCCACTCATACATCAAATCACGTTTTTCAAAAATAGATGTTTGTGGAATATACGTGGTATTCATATTAAATCTTATAATCATGCTGTCACCTTCTTACTTAAAACCTATTTACTATTCACTGCGAACGGAGTGAGCTTTGATACGTCGAGTGGGCATATACCGTAATTTACAATTCACTCACTAAAAGGTAAAATGTGTTGGATTTTTGATGTAGTTTGCGATTTCTCTGCTCCGAAGGCGTATCGGGATACGTCGAGTGGGCATAAAATCGCAAAATACACAAAAAGACAATGCATTTTTTAATAGCCACTGCCCTTTTCACTCTTAGCTATTGATACTATCCTGCTTGTACCCAATCTATCTGCACCGAGGGATAAGAATTTTTCTGCATCATCGAGAGATGCAATACCACCGGCAGCTTTCATTTTAACGTTATCTCCGATGTTTTCAGAGAAAAGCCTGATATCATCAAAGGTCGCACCACCTGTTGAAAAGCCTGTTGAGGTTTTAATATAATCTGCCCCTGCTTCTGTTACGAGCTGACACATTTTTATTTTTTCCTCATCAGTTAAAAGGCAGGTCTCAATAATAACCTTTAAAATTCTGCCGTTACAAGCTTTTTTGATTTCTTTGATTTCGTTAAGAATATCATCATATCTTTTATCCTTGAGCCAGCCTATATTTATAACCATATCTATTTCATCTGCACCGTTTTTAACTGCATCTGCAGTTTCAAAAACCTTGCAAGCAGTTGTGTTATAACCGTTAGGAAAACCGATAACAGTGCATATTTTGAGTGTATCACCACAATAATCTGCACACTGCTTTACAAATGAAGGCGGAATACATACACTCGCAGTATTGAATTTCATTCCGTCATCACAAATTGCCTTTATTTGTGCCCAGGTAGACTCCTGTTTTAAAAGTGTATGGTCAACGTGAGTAAGTATTTCTTTTAATTCCATTTTATTGCCACCTTTGTGCATTAATTTGATTTATTATGTTTATATTGTAGCATTTTTATAATAAAAGGTAAACAGTATTATGAAAATATCATACTATTTAATAATTGATTTCAAAAATCTTTTGTGGTATCATTTAGTATGTATATTTATCTAAAAAAGTAATAAGGTGATATTTTGAAAAATTTACTTGTTATTTTCGGTGGTGCTTCAAGCGAATATGAAGTTTCTTTACGTTCTTCAGCATCTGTTTTAAGAAACATCAACCGTGAAAAATACAACGTGCTTACTCTTGGAATTACAAAAGACGGTAAATGGTATTTTTACACCGGTGATATTGATTCTATTGAAAACAACAGCTGGTGTACAGATGAGTTTACTACCCCTGCAGTAATTTCACCTGATAAAAACGATAAGGCTTTAATCATTCTTAACGATATGGGTGCCTACGAAAAAATTTCTATTGACGTTATTTTTCCCGTACTTCACGGCAAAAACGGTGAAGACGGTACTATTCAGGGCATTTTCGAGCTTGCAGGAATCCCTTACGTTGGTTGTACTCCACTTGCAAGTGGTATGTGTATGGATAAAGCCGTTACAAATACAATTCAGGATGCAGCAGGTATAAAGGGTGCTAAATGGGTTGCTTTTACAGAAACTCAATATAAAGAAGGTAAAGTAGATCTTAACGAAGTTGAAGAAAAATTGGGTTATCCGATTTTTGTAAAACCTGCAAACGCAGGTTCATCTGTTGGTATTACAAAAGCCCACAACCAGATGGAATTATTAAATGCACTTGACATTGCTTTCCAAAACGACTACAAGGCAGTTCTCGAAGAAACTCTTGTCGGCAGAGAAATTGAGTGTGCAGTTATGGGTAACGATTACCCTGTAGCTTCTTGCATCGGTGAAATTTTACCTACTGCTGAGTTTTACGACTATGAAGCAAAATACATAGATAATTCTACCGGTCTTGCTATTCCTGCTAACCTTCCCGAAGACGTCAGCGAAAAGGTACGAGCAGAAGCTGTTAAGGCATATTCTGCATTAGGCTGTACAGGTCTTTCACGAGTTGATTTCTTCTTGCTTGAAAACGGTGATATCTGTCTTAACGAAATCAATACTCTCCCCGGCTTTACTTCAATTTCAATGTTCCCTAAGCTTTTCGGTCAGGTTGGTGTGCCTTATTCAGAGCTTATAGATCGCCTTATTGAATACGCTGAGGAAAGAATGAAATGAGAAAAGTTGAAATAGAATTCATAAGCGAACAGCAATATCACGATGACCGTGAAAGCAGCAAGCTTAAGGCTATCGGTCAGTTCGAAATTGTTGACGGTGTTAAAACAATAACCTACACCGAGCCTGACGAAGAGATGGGTAAAAGCGAAACAATAGTAAAGGTCATAAACAATAATTTTATTGAAATGACAAGAAAAGGTGTTTACGAAACATCCTTTCTCATTGAAGAAGGCAAAACCCATTCCTGTGTTTATAAAACTCCTTTCGGTGAAATGAATATGGATATTGTTGCCACCCGTGTCAATGCACAAATCCCTGATGTTTCAGGTAAAATTCTTCTTTGCTATCGTTTAGAAAGCAATTCTGAAATTATCGGTGAAAATAATCTTTTGCTAAAAATAAATGAAATTTAAAAAGGTGTTTATATGTCTAAATTAGTTAAAAAAACAGAAGAACAAATTATAAATGCCGTTACTGCGGCTATTAAAGTAAACATTGCAGACGGCACTTTTATTGAAGCGGATATTCCTGCTTTTAAAACAGAAATCCCGGCTGACAGAAAAAATGGTGATTATTCTGCAAACGGTGCATTTATGCTTTCAAAAGCACTCAGAATGCCCCCCAGAAAAATTGCAGAACACATTCTTGAAAAAATCGACCTTGAAG
>JAZOSL010000035.1:0-16929 GCA_045657085.1 Acutalibacteraceae bacterium
CTGATACAAATCCATGTACCAGAGGTCTTTTGATTATAATAGTATTAGCGATTCTTAAACGCCTGAATAAGCAGAGAAGCCACCATCAACAGGAACAACTACACCTGTTACGAATCTTGAATAATTTTCGTCTGCAAGGAAGAGAAGTGTACCTGTTAAGTCTTCGGGAACACCAAATCTGCCAAGAGGTGTATGACCGAGAATTTTTTCACTTCTTGGAGTGAGAGAACCGTCTTCGTTATAAAGAAGAGCTTTGTTCTGGTTTGTGGAGAAGAATCCGGGAGCAATTGCATTAACTCTTAAACCAACTTCTGAGAAGTGAACTGCCATAAACTGAGTAAAGTTAGAAATAGCAGCTTTTGCAGCAGAATAAGCAGGGATTTTTGTAAGGGGTTTGTATGAGTTCATTGAAGAAATATTGATAATAGTTGCATAGTCTTTACCAATCATATCTTTTGCAAAAACCTGTGTAGGAATAAGAGTACCCAAGAAGTTAAGGTTGAAAACAAATTCAATACCCTTTGGATCAAGGTCAAAGAATGTTTTTACATCTTCAGCCTTTTCTGTAAGGTCTTTAAGCTCGAATTTTTCTTTTGTTGTGTTACCACTTGGGTGGTTACCACCGGCACCATTTATAAGTATGTCGCATTTGCCGAGCTTCTCGTTGATTTCGTTTCTTGCTGCTTCAAGGCTGTCTTTTTCAAGCACGTTACAAGCAACACCAATTGCTTCAAAGCCTTCAGCAACGATTTCATCAGCTACTTTTTGTGCTGCTTCAAGTCTTAAATCGAGAATAGCAACCTTTACACCTTGACGTGCGAGATCCTTTGCAAAGCCACCGCAAAGAACACCGCCACCACCTGTTACAACAGCAACTCTGCCTTTTAAACTGTTATGGTTAAACATATTTGTCACTCCTGTTATTTTATTATAATTTTACTTTTTAAAATTTTAAAACTGTCTTACAGTCACGTCTGAAAGACTTGCCTTTTTAAGACAATCATCAAGAGCATCTGCTGCTGCATCAAAAGCAGCACGATTTGTTGGGTATGTGAAATCGTCTTTAAGCTGATCAGCTGTTCCACCTTCACCCTCAAGGTCCTTAAGACCGTCAAAAACCTTAAGATGTGGTTCAAGTGTTAAGAAATGTTCACCATCTTTATCTTTAGCAAAGCGTGTTAAAAGCTCAACAATGTTTGCATCACCTAAACCTGCAGGACGAACCTTGCCACCTTCATAAAGACAATCTTTAACGTGGAAATAATCAATGTAATCTTTAAGAAGTTCATAAGCAGGGAGAATATCAACACCACACTGAATAAAGTTTGATGGATCAAAAATACCCTTGATTTTTCCTTTAAATGTTTTATAGATTTCAAGACAACGTGTTTCTGTATCTCCATAAATATCCTTTTCGTTTTCATGGCAACACCATATACCGTTTTTTAAAGAATAAGTGCACATTTTGTCAAGTCTTTCAAAAACTTCGTCTCTGTATTCTTCAAGACTTTGACCCTTTGTAAAGAAAAAGCTGAACATTCTGATTCTTTCTGTTCCAAGAATATTAGCAACTTCAACACAGTTTTTGAAATCATCAAAATGGGGAGCAAAATCATCAGTAATCTCAATTTTACCATAATGTGAGCCTATGGCAGAAACGCTGATACCATTGTCGTCAAGAATCTTTTTAAGTTCTTTAGCCTGAGCTACAGAGTAAAGAGAAATGTTACCTTCATCAAGTCCACGGGGTTCAATATGAGTCATACCGTGAGCCTTTAAAGCTGCGATCTGGTCTTTTATTCCACCACCGGCTTCATCTGCAAATGCAGAAAGATAAAATTTTATTGCCATAATAAAACTCCTTTATATTCTTTGTATTTAATTTCGCTTTATGATAAAAATATTTCTTTGTTTTCTTTAATGTATTTAGCACACATACGGCAAAATTCATCAGAATCGTATGCTTTTGAAAATTCTTCATCAATTTTTGCTATAACGGCATAATCAATAGAAACATCGCTGTCGTCATCATACATAGGTATAACTGGTGCCATTATTTTAGTGTATTTTTCTGCACCGATTGAGTTGAGTGCTACTTCAGTAAGGGGGAGAAGCGGTGCACCGTTATTTTTGAAGTATGAAGAAAGACTTTTTCTGGAATCTTCATCAAAATATTCTGCAAGATAAATGTATTTTTTCTCGTCAGGTAAAGAACTGAAAGCCAGGTTCATATCTGTTGCGTTTTCAAGAAATACCTGAATATTCATAGCAACACCATGTAATAACTCAAGTTCTTCTGTAGAACTGATTTTTTCTTCAGTAAGAACAGTAAATTTTTCTCTCAATTCGTAATCGCGTTTCCAGATGGCAGCTTCTTTTTTTAATCTTTCACGACGTTCTTTTGAAGACCTGAGTGCTTTTGCCCAAGCAAAAACAGCACCAATTGCCGCAATTGCTAAAATTAGCCAATAATACCATTGCACGCCCCAAAGCATAAAATATCACCTTAAACTAAAGATTTGTAAATATCACTCTTTTTTATTCCTGTTTGTTTTGCTGCTTCTTTAGCAGCTTCGTTTTTTGAAAAACCGTTATCAACAAGTTTTTTTGCCAATTCAACGGCATCGTCAATAGTCGGTTCATCTTTTTCATCCTCAGGTTTACCTTCTATAATTAAAACATATTCACCTTTAGGTGGAACATTGCTGTATTTTTCGGCAGCAGCAAAAAGAGTTGTTCTTTCAACATTTTCGTGAATTTTGGTTAATTCTTTTACGAGTGCAATTTTTCTGTCCCCAAAATACTCAGCCATATCTTTAAGTGTGGTAGGTAATTTGTGTGGAGCTTCGTAAAAAATCATAGTACGTTTTTCGTTGACAAGCTCTTGTAAATGTGCTTTTCTGTTCTGTTTTGTAACAGTCAAAAAGCCTTCAAAGGTAAATCTGCCTGATGGCATACCTGAAACTGCAAGAGCAGTAACAAAAGCACAAGGACCGGGTACAGCACAAACCTTAATATTATTCTCGTGGCAAAGAAGTGTCAGGTCTTCACCGGGGTCGGAAATAATAGGCATACCTGCATCAGAAACGAGTGCACAATTTTCACCGTTTAAAATCCTTTCGATTATAACACCACCACGTTGGTTACGGTTATGCTCGTAATAACTTACCATTGGTTTTTTTATACCGAAATGGTTGAGAAGCTTTATAGTGACTCTTGTATCTTCGGCAGCTATAAAATCGCATTCTTTTAAAATTTCAACGGCACGTGGTGAGAAATCACCTAAATTACCAATTGGTGTGCCGACAACGTAAAGTACTCCTGCCATAATTATAAAACGTTACCTTCTGCGTCGAAAAGGGGAAGGCGTTCAAGATAAATAAGATCATCTCTGTCAGCTGCTTCACCTTCTGCAAGAATTGCAAGGTTACCTGCAAGAACAACACCTGCTTTTTCAACAAGAGTCTGAACAGCTTTTAAAGATTCACCGGTAGAAATAACGTCATCAACTATAATTACTTTTTTACCTTTCATCTCCTCTGCTTCAGCAGTGTCGAGATAAAGATGCTGTTCACCTTCTGTTGTAATTGAGTTAACTACAACGTCAAAAACACCTGTCATATAAAGCTTTGGTTTCTTTCTTGCAACAAAGTATTTTTTACCACTCTGACGTGACATTTCGTGAGCAAGCGGAATGCCTTTTGCTTCAGCAGTGATTATGTAATCAAATTCAGGTGCTTTTTTCAGAAGTTCTTCAGCACAAGCAACTGTAAGCTCAGCATCACCAAAGATAACAAAAGCACCAATCTGAAGTTTTTCGTTAAGTGGGCAAAGAGGGAGTTTTCTGTCAAGCCCTGCAATTTTCATTGAATGGAACATAATATTACTTCCTTTTCAAGTTATTTCAATACAAATATAATTATACATAAGTAACTATATAAAAGTCAATAGAAGCAAGTTTCAAATTTGTAAAATAAAGTTGAAAAAAGTAGTTGTGGAGTATATAATTATCTGGAGAAAATTGAAAGTATATTGGTGGAGATTATTATGCATATTCCCGGTTGTGAAACAAATCTGCTTAACATTGTATCATTTGAAGAAGCTCTTTTGAATGAAGCGAAAGGATCGTTTGAATATGATCGCGAAAAGTGGTTGTACGTACCTAATGCATATACTGAATATCGTTATATTTTGGGTACAAAGGGTGCGAATCCGCTTATATGTATCGGTATCAATCCTTCAACGGCAAAGCCGGATGATCTTGATAATACATTGAAATCTGTTGAACGTACTGCTAAATTTAACGGTTTTGACAGTTTTATTATGTTTAACGTTTATGCTCAGAGAGCAACAGATCCCAAAGATATGGATTGCACCTTCAACCAACAGCTACATAAAGAAAATATGAATGCTTTCAGGTATATTTTATCATCTTATGGCGAAGGAAATACACCGGCTGTCTGGGCTGCCTGGGGTACAATAATTGAAAAAAGACCTTATCTTATAGACTGTGTGCGAGAGATGATTGAAATCGGTAACGAATACGGTGCGAAATGGTATACTGTAGGCAAACGTTCCGTAAAAGGACATCCCCATCATCCCTTGTATTTGAAAAATAATAGCCCTGTTGAACTTTTCGATGTAAAAGGGTACATAGATACATTATAAAATGCCTATAACAGTTGACTTTTCTTATATATTTTAGTAGAATATTACGAATGTTACTTTTTGTTAAAAAAGTTAGAAAAGAGTGAGAAAATTGCCTATTACAGAATATCTTGTAAACAATGCAAAAAATTATAAGGATGAAGTTGCTCTTGTAGAAATCAATCCTGAACTTCAAGAAAAAAGCAGAATGACCTGGCGTGAATATTCTCTTATTGAACCGGGTACAGCTGAATCAGGCAGAAAAGAAATCACATGGGGTGATTTTGATAAAAAAGCCAACAGATTTGCTAACTTGCTTTTATCAAGAGGAATAAAGAAGGGCGATAGAGTTGCTATTCTTCTTATGAACAGTCTCGAGTGGCTTCCTGTGTATTTCGGTATTTTAAAAGCGGGTGCTCTTGCTGTTCCGCTTAATTATCGTTACACAGCTGATGAAATCAAATATTGTCTTAAGCTTTCAGATAGTTCTGTCCTTGTTTTTGGTCCTGAGTTTACAGGTCGAGTAGAAGAAATATGTGATAGAATCCCTGATATAAAATACAATTTTTACGTTGGTGAAGATTGTCCAAGCTTTGCAGAAAGCTATGATAAGCTTGTTAACTATTGTTCATCAAAAGCACCTGAAATTAAAATAACAGATGACGATGAAGCAGCAGTTTATTTTTCTTCAGGTACAACAGGCTTCCCTAAGGCAATACTTCATGCTCACAAAAGCCTTGTGCATGCTGCTAAAACCGAACAGGCACACCACTCTCAGTGTAGGGATGACGTGTTCCTTTGCATTCCACCCCTTTATCATACAGGTGCAAAAATGCATTGGTTCGGTTCTCTTGTTGCAGGTAGTAAAGCAGTTATTCTTAAAGGTACAAAACCGTCATGGATTTTAAAAACTGCAAGTGACGAGAAGTGCACAATAGTCTGGCTTCTTGTTCCGTGGGCACAGGATATTCTTGATGCTATTGACAAAGGTGAGATTGATTTAAACGAGCTTACTCTTTCACAATGGCGTCTTATGCATATCGGTGCTCAGCCTGTACCACCAAGCCATATTAAAAGATGGTTGTCGGTTTTCCCTCATCATCAGTATGACACTAACTACGGTTTAAGTGAATCTATTGGTCCCGGTTGTGTTCATTTAGGTGTTGAAAACGTTCATAAAGTCGGGGCAATCGGTAAAGCTGGTTACGGTTGGGAAGTTAAAATTGTAGACGAACATGGTAACATCGTTAATAAAGGCGAAGTTGGCGAGCTTGCTGTTAAAGGTCCGGGTGTTATGATTTGTTACTATAAGGATGAAAAGGCAACAAATGATGTTCTTCATGATGGCTGGCTTTTCACAGGTGATATGGCTCAGGAGGATGAAGACGGATTTATTTATCTTGTTGACCGTAAAAAAGACGTTATTATTTCCGGTGGCGAAAATCTTTACCCCGTTCAGATCGAAGATTTCCTTCGCAAACACGACGGTATAAAAGACGTTGCAGTTATAGGTCTTCCCGATGCACGTTTAGGTGAAATTGCTGCTGCAGTTATTGAAGCAAAAGATGGTGTAACTCTTACAGAAGATGATATTAATGACTTCTGCTTTGATTTACCCAGATATAAACGTCCGAGAAAATTAATCTTTGCAAAGGTTCCCCGTAATCCTACAGGTAAGATTGAGAAACCGAAACTCCGTGAGATTTATTGTGGCGAAAGTCTTGTTGCATCACAGAATGAAATTAAAAAATAAGAGGTACATATATGAAAAAATTGCTTTTAGGTAACGAAGCAGTTGCAAGAGGTCTTTACGAGGCAGGTTGCAGAGTTGCTTCAAGCTATCCGGGTACACCTAGTACAGAAATAACAGAAGTTATTTCAAAGTATGATGAAATTACAAGTGAATGGGCTCCCAACGAAAAGGTTGCAGCTGAAGTTGCTTTTGGTGCAGCTGTTGCCGGTGCACGTTCTTTCTGTGGTATGAAACACGTTGGTCTTAACGTTGCTGCTGACCCGCTTTTTACATCTTCTTACACAGGGGTTAATGCAGGTATGGTTATCGGTGTTGCCGATGACCCCGGTATGCATTCATCACAGAATGAACAGGATAGCCGTCACTACGCACAGGCATCAAAAATTATGATGTTAGAGCCTGCAGATTCAGACGAGTGTCTTAAATATGCAAAGTTAGCATATGAGCTTTCTGAAAGGTTTGATACTCCTATCCTTTTAAGACTTACAACAAGAGTTTCTCATTCAAGAAGCCTTGCTGAAATCAGCGACAGAGTTGATAACGGTCTTAAAGAATACGAAAAAAATCCTCAGAAATACGTTATGGTACCTGCAAATGCAAAGGTAAAACACGTTGTTGTTGAAAAAAGAATTCTTGAACAGATAGAATATTGCGAAACAGAAGCAGTTGAAATCGGTCTTAACTCAGTTGAGTATAATGATAAAAAAATAGGTGTTATTACAGCAGGTATCTGCTATGAATATGCTAAAGAAGCTTTAGGTGACAAAGCATCATACCTTAAATTAGGTTGTGTATATCCGTTACCCGAAAAGCTTATAAAAGATTTCTGCAATGAATGTGAAACGGTTTACGTTCTTGAAGAGCTTGATGATTTTATTGAGACTCACTGTAAAAAAATCGGTGTGAATGTAATTGGCAAAAGTGCATTTACACTTCAGGGTGAATACTCACAGGGTCTTATAAGAAAAGTGATTCTTGGTGAAGATGCAGAGACACTTAAAGCTGACGTTGATGTTCCTGCAAGACCTCCTGTGCTTTGTGCAGGTTGTCCTCACCGTGGTCTTTTCTATTCACTTAAAAAATTAAACGTTACTGTTAGTGGTGATATCGGTTGCTATACTTTAGGTGCATCAAAGCCTTTAGGTATGATTGACACCGTTCTTTGTATGGGTGGCAGTGTTTCAGGTCTTCACGGCAGAAATCTTGCAAACCCCGACAAAGCAAATAAGAGTGTTGCTGTTATCGGTGACTCAACCTTCATCCATTCAGGTGTTACAGGACTTATTGATATTGCATACAACAACAGTAATTCTGTTACAATTATTCTTGATAACAGTATTACAGGTATGACAGGTCATCAGCAGAATCCTACAACCGGTTATAACATTAAAGGTGAGCCTGCTGCAGCAGTTAGTCTTGAAAAACTTTGCGAAGCAGTTGGTATAAACAACGTGTTTGTTGTTGATCCGTACAATCTTGATGAGTGTTACACAACAATCGGTAAAGCTCTTGAATTAAGTGCTCCTGCAGTTGTTATTTCAAGAAGACCTTGTGCTCTTCTTAAAACTGTTAAACACAATCCACCTTTAAAGGTTAATAAAGACAAATGTAAATCCTGTAAAATGTGTATGAAAATCGGTTGCCCTGCTATCAGTATGAAAGACGGTAAAGCAGAAATCGACTTTACACAGTGCCTTGGTTGTAATGTATGTTCACAGCTTTGCAAATTCGGTGCTATTGAATAAGAAAGGGGAGTGCAGAAATGAATAAATCAATTATGATAGTTGGTGTAGGCGGTCAGGGAACTCTTCTTGCAAGCCGAATTTTAGGTAGTGCCCTCCTTTCAAAAGGGTATGACGTAAAAGTGTCCGAAGTTCATGGTATGAGCCAGAGAGGTGGTTCTGTTGTAACTTACGTTAAATACGGTGAAAAAGTTTATTCACCCGTTATAGGTGAAGGTGAAGCAGACCTTATTCTTGCTTTTGAACAACTTGAAGCAGCAAGATGGCTTTCTTGCCTTAAAAAAGATGGTAAGGTTGTTGTTAATACTCAGAAAATCGACCCTATGTCAGTTGTTATCGGTGACAGCACCTATCCTGATGGTGTTATTGATGCTGTTAAAAATGCAGGTGCAACAGTTGTTGAGCTTGATGCACTTCCTCTTGCAGTCGAAGCAGGCTCACCAAAAGCCGTTAACGTTGTTCTTATTGGTGCTATGGCTAAAAACACTGATATTGATAAAGAAATCTGGCTTGACGCTGTCAGAGCATGCGTTCCTGAGAAGTTCCTTGAGCTTAACCTTAAAGCATTTGAATTGGGATATTCGAATTAAAAAATCGAACAAAAAATATTTGGGATGCTCTTGCTTGCAAGAGCATCTTTTTCTTTGTAAAAAAGTAACAAATATCAACGAAATTCTTTTACTTTCTAACTACTATATATAGCCAAAATTTGGTTGACAAAGTATACAATCTGTATTAAAATAGAGTATGTAGTATTATAGGTATAGGTATAACTATTTTATGATACTATTTGAGCTGAATATCAGCTAGTTCTTATTGAAAGGGTGTTTTACTTGAAGAGGTCAAAATTTCTTTCTGTCCTCCTTGCTGTGATGATGGTAATCAGCAGTTTATCATGCTTATCTGTTGTTTCCTTCGCAGCTGTTGTTGACTCCGGTAACGAGTACGATGAGTACGGTAATGTAACCGCAACTTATTGGGAACTTGACGATGCCGGTGTGCTTACTATTTATTCTGATACTACTCCTACATGGGCTGACCATGCAGCAGAAATTAAAAAGGTAGTATTAGAAGCAGGTGTTACTAAATTACCTGAAAAAGCTTTTGCAGGTTGCACAAACCTTAAAGAGGTTGAGGCAACAAAAGCTAGTTCAGACCTTGTTAATATACCTGCATATGCTTTTGCTAATTGTACTTCTCTTGAAACCATATCATTCCCTTTGTATGTAAATACAATTGGTGAATATGCTTTTTATGGTTGTTCTTCTCTTAAAACGGTAGATCTCGGATCTTCTCTTGCTTATGCAGGTGATAACATTTTTAAAGATTGTACATCTCTTGAAACTGTAACAATGGGTATCGGTACTAAAGTTATCGGTTACGGTATGTTTGAGAATTGTACTTCTCTTGTAAATATCACCTTACCTGACAGTGTAACAGAAATCGGTGATCATGCATTTGAAAACTGTACTTCACTTAAATCAGCGATCATCCCTGATAGTGTTACAGACATTGGTAGCTATGCTTTTTATCGTTGTACAGGTATTACAACTGCGACTTTAGGTCATAAGCTTTCTAACGTAGGTGAATATGTTTTCGGTGGATGTACAGCTCTCGAAACTGTTACATTCAGAACTGATGAAGATATTATCGCTGATTGGATGTTCTTCAACTGCTCATCTCTCAAAACATTAGTTGATTTCCCCGAAAGTGCAAAAAGAATTGGTGCTCATGCTTTTGAAGGTTGTTTAGTTTTTGAAACACTTACATTACCTAACACGATAACAGAGATAGGCGAGTATGCTTTTGCGGATTGTGCAGCTTTAACTACTGTTAAACTTGATAAAGCTCTTGCCCAAATTGGTAATTTTGCATTCTATAATTCAGGTATTAAAGTTATTGATATTCCTTATGGTGTAACAGAAATTGGTTCAGGTGCGTTTACAAGTTGTGAAAACCTTGAAACAATTACAGTATCTGAGACAAATCCTAAATACAGAAGTGTTAATAATATTATCTACAACGCAGAGATTACAGCTCTTATCACTTGTCCCGCAAGCAAATCAGGTGATGTAGTTATCCCTGATTCTGTTAATACAATTGGTGATGATGCATTTATCGGCTGTACAGGTATTACAACTATAACCATTCCTGCAACAGTAACAATTATTGGTGCGATTTCTTTCAATGGTTGTGAAGATACTCTTGTTATAAAAACTCCTTGTAATTCAGTAGCTGCTCAATATGCGAAGGTTCATTTGATTGAAACAGAGCTTACTCATTCTGCAAATGCCGAATGGATTGTAACAACCGAAGCAGGCTGTGAATCTGCAGGTGAAAAAGAACTTCGTTGTGCAGATTGTGGCCATGTGCTTCAGGTTGAAGGTATTGATGCTATTGGTCATAGCTACAATGACGGTATCGTTACAAAGAAAGCAACTTGCGAAGCAGACGGTATTGTTACTTTCACTTGTCAGAATACCGGTTGTACAGATAACTATACTGTAACAATACCTGCATTAGGTCATAAATACACATCAGAAGTAACAAAAAAAGCTACTTGTGAAGAAGATGGTGTAAGAAGATACACTTGTCAGAATGAAGGTTGTTATTCTGTATATACAGAAGTTATCCCTGCAACAGACCATGCTTTAGATGACGGTGTGGTAACTCTTGATGCAACTTGTACAACAGAGGGTGTTAAGACTTACAAATGTCAGCACACTGACTGCTATTACAAAGTTACAGAAGTTATCCCTGCAACGGGTCATAAGATGGATAAAGGTACAGTTGAAAAAGAGGCAACATGTACTGAACCCGGTTTAATCGTATTTAAATGTCAGAACTCAGGTTGTGAGCATGAAACAACCTCTGACATCCCTGCACTTGGTCACTCTTACGATGACGGTGTTATAACAAAATACCCAACAGTAAATGAGAACGGCGTTATTACATATACTTGCGCAACTTGTAAAGATACATACACAGTAGAGATTCCTAACACTATGTTTGATGGCGTTCGTGCTACAAACGATGGTGCTTACAGTGATGAGAATGGTAAATTCCAGAATCTTGTTTGGATATTAATGGATGATGGTACACTCATTATTTATGATAATACAGATAAAAACGAGTGGGCTACATACGGTAACGAAATTAAAAACGTTATTATTACAGGCACGACAAATAAAATTAATAATTCCGCTTTTGCCGGGTATCCTGAGCTTGCAAGTGTAATAATAACTAATTCACTTGAAAAGATTGAAGCAGGTGCTTTCCAGGATTGTGATAAAATCACAGAACTTGATATTCCCGGAACAACAGAAATTCAGGATTATGCTTTCTATGATTGTGACAATTTAACAAGAGTTGCTATTTACGGTGGTCTTGCAGAAGGTAAAGTTGGTAAGAACATCTTCAAGAGTTGCGATAAGCTTCAGACTCTTGAAATCAAAAACGGTGCAATTGAAATCGGCGAAGGTATGTTTGAAGATTGCTTAGCTCTTAAAACAATCAATCTTCCCGACAGTATCTGCAAAATCGGCAGACTTGCATTTGAAAACTGTGCAGTTCTTGAAAACGTAATTATTCCTGATAGCACAGTTGAAATCGGTGAATATGCTTTCTATAACTGTAAATCAGTTAAATCAGCTTATATCGGTCATAATGTATCAACGATTGGTGAATACGTATTCGGTAATTGCGAATCACTTGTTGATGTAGAAATCAAATGTGCAATGCCCGGTATTGTAGATGGTATGTTCTACGGTTGTAAATCACTTAAATCACTTAAAGATCTTCCTGCAGGTATAAAAACAATTGGCAATTATGCTTTTGCAAAATGTACTGCATTTGAAGAAATTACACTTCCTATATCACTTGAGACAATCGGCAATAATGCTTTCGATTCAACTGTAATCAAAACAATTGCTATTCCTTCAAGTGTAACATCTATTGCAGCAGGTGCATTTACAAATTGTAACAAACTTACTGCTATAAACGTAGATTACAACAACCTTGTATATGCAAGTGTTGATGGTGTTCTTTATGATATCAAGCTTGAAACACTTATTACTTGCCCTGCAGGTAAAACAGGTGCCTTCAAAGTTTATGATGGAGCAACAAAGATCAGTGATGGTGCATTCATCGGCTGTAAAGGACTTACAGAAGTTGAAATTCCTGATTCTGTAACAGATATAGCAAACAATGCATTCAACGGATGTGATAAAGCTCTTGCAATCAAAGCAAACTGTAATTCAGCAGCAGCTGCATACGCTGTAAAACGTGGTATGACAACTAATTTGGTTCACGTTGAAGGCTATGAATGGGTAGTTATTTCTGCTGCAACTTGCGATACAGCAGGTTCAAGAGAAAAGAGATGTGCAGGTTGCGATCTCGTACATGAAACAGAAGTTCTTCCTGCACTTGGTCACGATATGGATACAGGTGTTGTAACAACAAAAGCAACATGTACAACAGACGGTGTTCTTACAAAAACTTGTGAGAGAGCAGACTGTGGATATTTTGAAACAGAAGTTATCCCTGCAACAGACCATGCTTTAGATGATGGTACAATCACTCAGAATGCAACTTGTACAGAAGATGGTATCTTCACTGTAAAATGTAAGAATGAAGGTTGTAACCATAAGATTGTTACTTCTATTCCTGCACTTGGTCACGCAATGGATAAAGGTGTTGTAACAACAGAAGCAACATGTACAACAACAGGTGTAAAAACATATACTTGCCAGAGAAACAATTGTTTCTATACAACAACAGAAGTTATTCCTGCAACAGGTCATAAGATGGATGCAGGTGTTGTAACAACTGCAGCAACTTGTACTACTGACGGTGTTAGAACTTACACTTGTCAGAATGCAAATTGTGGTCATGTAGAAACAGAAGTTATCCCTGCAACCGGCCATAACTACACTTCAAAGGTTATTAAACCAGCAACTTGCCGTGAAGATGGTAAAATTGAATACACATGTGCAAACTGTAACGATTCGTATATTGTACTCTTTAAGGGCGAACATCAGTTTGCAACAACTGGTAGAGTTGAACCTACCTGCGAAGCAGAAGGTAAAGAAGGTAAATGGTGTGTTGTTTGTAATACATTCGTTGGTGAAACAAATGTAATTCCTGCAACAGGTCATAACTATGTTAACGGTTACTGCGACAAGTGCGGTAAGCAGGATGAATCTGTACCAAGACTTGTTTACGAAAACGGTGTATGGTACTACAAGGCAAACGGTAAGGTATTATCTGATTATACAGGTCTTGCTGAGAATTACGGTGGTTGGTACTACGTAGAAAACGGTGTTCTTAACTGGAACTACACAGGTCTTACTCAGTATTATGGTGCATGGTACTACGTAGAAAACGGTGTTCTTAACTGGAACTACACAGGTCTTGCTGAGCATTACGGTGGTTGGTACTACATAGAAAACGGTGTTCTTAACTGGAACTACACAGGTCTTACTCAGTATTACGGTGCATGGTACTACGTAGAAAATGGTTTCATTACATGGAATTATACAGGTTATGTTGAGTACTATGGTGGAAACTATTACATTACAAACAGCTTCCTTGATTGGAGCAAACAATAATTAATTTAAAAAACCGGAGGGCTTAAACCTTCCGGTTTTTTTATAGCACACCCGACACATCGCTATCATATGATGTATATAGGTGAGCTATAATGATAAAGTTCTTTTATAAACCTCTGAAAAGGAAAAGGTCCCATATAAAAGCTAAAAGACTTGTTTTTAAAAAAGAGAAAAAAACAATAAAATTCAGATTATTATGTGGTGTTTTAATAAGTTGTATAATATTAATTTTCGGTGAATCTCAGTTAAGACCTATTATAAAAAATGCAGGTGCAAATGCGTTGAAAAATGAACTTACAATTCTTTTAAACGAGTCAGTAAATAAAACACTCGAATCAGAAAAAACGGTATATAACGACTTTGTTACTATAAAATATAACGATAACGGAAGTATATCTTCGATAATCACAAATACTGTTTTTGTAAATAGTTTTAAAGCTATTCTTTCTGATAATGCTTCAAAGATAGTCGGTAATTGTGGCGATTTTAACGTTCTTGTTCCTTGGGGTACTCTTTTCGGAAGTGAGATTTTTAGTGACCGAGGTTTAGAATTAGTTGTTGAGTCAAGTACTTATGGCTTTGCTGTAACCGATATTTACAGTTCATTTGAAAGTGTAGGTGTAAATCAGACCTTACATAAAATATATGTTGAAATTATATTGTCTGCAACGGCGTATATTGGTAACTATAAAGTTGACGAAACGATAAAAAGCACAGTTCCTATTGCAGAAACTGTTATTGTCGGTAATGTACCTGGTGCATATTATGACGTAAAAAAATAACTTCAGGAATCAATAAGATCCTGAAGTTGTTTTTTATTTGATTATTCATTTATAAATTTATTCATTAAGCTGTAGCCTATATCAATATAGTTACCGGTTGATTTTGCTGTGGTTTCGGTAAATGAGTCAATACCATTATCATATTCTTTTGATTTCTGGTAAATCATATATGGTACAGCATCACCTGCATGAGTCATTGTAACTATTGGTGTGGGATGGTCGGGGAGAACCATTATTTTGTAATCATCGTATTCATCTAATGCAGGGATAAGCTTTGAAAGAACTTTTTCGTCTATGATTTCAATAGATTTAACTTTGTTTTCGGGTTCATTTCTGTGGCCACATTCGTCAGGTGCCTCAATGTGAATATAAACCAAATCCTTTGTTTTCAATTCTTCTATAGCACATTCAGCCTTGCCTTCGAAGTTTGTATCTATGTAGCCGGTTGCACCGTCTACATCAGGTGAGGCCATACCGGCACATTTAGCAATACCTTTAAGAAGGTCAACTGCAGAAATAATTGATCCTGTAACACCAAACTTCTCTTTGAAATCAGGTAAAGATGGTTTTGTGCCTTCGCCCCAGAGCCATATTGAGTTTGCAGGACGTTTGCCTTCGGCGATTCTTCTTTTATTAACGGGATGCTCCATAAGAAAATCATAGCTTTCTTTCATCATAGCAATAAGCTCTTTTGCGTTTTCGCTATCTGAAAGATGCTCACCGATAACCTTGCCTGAAATATCATGTGGGGGAGTCATTTTACCTAAATCTAAAGTGCCGTTGTGCCATACAAGACAGTGACGATAAGAAACACCACTATAAAAAGCGAAAATATCATTACCGAAATGCTCTTGCACGCTTTTTATGATTTGTGCAGCATCTTCTGTGGAAATATCACCTGCACTGTAATCAACCATTGTTTTATCTTCGTAATTTTCTTCATATGAAAGAGTAACAAGGTTACAACGGAAGATGATGTCACTAGGGAGCATATCGACACCAATGCTTACAGCTTCAAGAGGTGAACGACCTGTGTAGCACTCTTTAGGATTGTAACCTAAAACACTCATATTAGCTATATCGCTACCGGGTTTAAGACCGTCAGCAACAGTTTTTACAGTGCCTATTTCACCCAATCTTGCAAGTCTGTCGAGAACAGGCTTTTTAGCACATTCCATAGGTGTTCTGCCGTTTAAAGCAGGTACGGGATAATCTGCCATACCATCATATAAAACAACAATATATTTCACATGAAAACCTCATTTCGTAATTAAGATACATAATATAGCTAATATAATACAACGATTTAAAGTATCTTGTCAATAAATATTACTTGCATTATTTAAATAATTAGAGTAAAATTGATACGTAAATATTTTTCAATAAAAGGGGATTTTTATAATGAAATTACCATTAGCTATTCAGCTTTATTCCGTTCGTGACGATATGGAAAAAGACTTTGAAGGAACAGTTAAAAAAATCAAAGAATTAGGGTATGAGGGCGTTGAGTTTGCTGGTCTTTTCGGCAAATCAGGTGCAGAAGTTAAGGCACTTTGTGATGAACTTGATTTAGTTCCTGTTTCAGCTCACGTTCCTTATTACGATATGCTTGAAAACCCCGAAGCAGTTCTTCAGGATTATAAAGATTTAGGTTGTAAATATGTTGTAGTACCTTATCTTACCGAAGAATGTCGTCCCGGTACAGACGGTTGGAATGCAACTGTTGAGGGTATTCGTAAAATCGGTGCAGCTGCAAAGGCAATGGGCCTTCAGCTTCTTTACCATAACCACGATTTTGAATTTCTTAAAATTGACGGTGAATATGCTCTCGATATTCTCTACAACACAATTTCTGAAGATTTACTTAAAACAGAGCTTGATACCTGTTGGGTTAACGTAGGTGGTGAAGAACCTGCTGCATACGTTGAAAAATATACCGGCAGAGCACCTGTTGTTCACCTTAAGGATTTTGCAGGTCAGAAAGGTAACGGACCTCTTTATAAGCTTATCGGTATTGATGAAGAAGAAACAGCAGCTTCAGAAAACACATTCGAATTCCGTCCCGTTGGTAGTGGCTGTCAGGATTGGAAAAAGATTATTGCATCAGCTGAAAAAGCAGGTGCTCAGTGGCTTATCGTTGAACAGGACGATCCATCAATGAATAAGACACCTATGGAATGTGCAGAGATGAGCATTAACTATTTGAAAAATTTATAATATCACGCCATTAACTTGTTTTAGCTTGCTCGACGTACCCTTGTACGCCATCGCCGCTAAAAGGACGTTATCGCACAAACTTATAAAAATTTCATATTGATATTCTATCATAAGTTTATAAAAAATAATATTAGATTAAAAAAGAAAACAGATACTTTACGTCAATCGTAAAGTATCTG
>JAZOSL010000036.1:0-2071 GCA_045657085.1 Acutalibacteraceae bacterium
CGATATCGGCACTCACGATGAGCTTCTTTCACGAAACGAAATTTATAAAGAAGTTTATATATCACAACAAGAAGGAAAAATGGAGTAAGGGGTGAAAATATAATGGCAGAAAAGAAACCACAGCAACAGAAAAACGGTCCCGGTCCTGCAGGCAGAATGAAGTTTGAAAAACCAAAAAACACTAAAAAGACTTTAACAAGACTTTTATCATACGTTACACAGAAAAAAGCGCTTCTTATTGTTGTTTTTATCCTTGTTATTGTTAGTTCAGCTGCTAATATTTTCGGTACTTATCTTCTTACACCCATAATAAACGAAATCGGAAATATGCTGGAGTCTGGCTCTTCTGATTTCACTATGATCATAAAATATCTTATTTTCCTTGGGTTTATTTACTTGTGTGGTCTTGTATCACAATACGCATATTCAAGAGTAATGATAAACGTAGCTCAAGGCACTCTTAACGTTTTAAGAAAAGACCTTTTTGACCATTTACAGGAATTACCCTTGAAATATTTTGATACCCACACTCACGGCGAACTTATGAGCCGTTTTACCAACGACGTTGACACCGTCAGGGAAGCAATAAGCCAGGGTCTTGTACAGACTATTTCTTCACTTATAACCGTTGTAGGTATTTTTGTAATGATGCTTTATATAAGCCCTGCTCTTACCTGTCTTATTATATTGATGCTTTTCGTTATGTTTTTTGTTATTAAAACAATCGGCGGTAAAAGCTCAAAGTTTTTCAGAAAGCAACAGATGGCTGTAGGTCAGCTTAACGGTTATATTGAAGAACTAATTGAAGGTCTTAAGGTTGTCAAAGTTTTCTGCAGAGAAGAAAAATCAACCCAAACCTTTGCCGGCATAAACGAAAATTTCCGAAAAGCAGGTACAAACGCTCATACCTTTGCAAGTATTCTTATGCCTATCATGGGTAACCTTTCTTATTTTAATTTCACTATGACTGCTGCCGCAGGTGCTTTTATAATCCTTAAAACATCAGGTACAGTTGATAACGGATTATTGAATTTCTTTATTGGTGGCTTGGGAGGAGCTTTAACAATAGGCTCTCTCGCTTCATTCTTGCAATATACAAGACAGTTTTCAAACCCTATAAGTCAGGTTTCTCAGCAGATGAACAATATTCTTGCTGCTTTGGCAGGTGCTGAAAGAATTTTTGAAATCATTGACGAAGCTCCCGAAGTTGACGACGGCTACGTTACTCTCGTTTACGCAAAAAAGGATGAAAACGGTAACATTACCGAATCAGAAACAAGAACAGGTCTCTGGGCTTGGAAGCACCCCCATTCAGCAGACGGAAGTGTAACTTATACACTTTTAAAAGGTGATGTTCGTTTCCACGACGTAACATTCTCTTATGACGGTAAAAAGACCGTTCTTAAAAACGTTTCTCTTTACGCAAAGCCCGGTCAGAAGATTGCTTTTGTAGGCTCTACCGGTGCTGGTAAAACAACAATTACAAATCTTATAAACAGATTTTATGACGTTCAGGAAGGTAAAATCACCTACGACGGCATAAACATCAAAAAAATAAAGAAAGACGATTTAAGACGCTCTCTTGCAATGGTTCTTCAGGACACTCACCTGTTCACAGGCACTGTTGAAGAAAATATCCGTTACGGTAAGCTTGATGCAACTCACGATGATATTGTCAATGCTGCTAAAATTGCTAACGCTCACAGCTTTATTTCACGTCTTCCCGACGGCTATAACACAATGCTTACAGGTGACGGCAGCAACCTTTCACAAGGTCAGAGACAGCTTCTTGCTATTGCCAGAGCTGCTGTTGCCGATCCCCCCGTTCTTATTCTTGACGAAGCCACAAGCTCAATTGACACAAGAACAGAACGCCTTATAGAAAAAGGTATGGATAAGCTTATGGAAGGCAAAACGGTTTTTGTTATTGCCCACAGACTTTCAACCGTCAGAAATTCAAACGCTATTATGGTGCTTGAAAACGGTGAAATTATAGAAAAAGGCGATCACGATACACTTATCGAAGAAAAAGGAAAGTATTATAAGCTTTATACAGGACAGTTTGAGTTGT
>JAZOSL010000037.1:0-6013 GCA_045657085.1 Acutalibacteraceae bacterium
ATATATAAAAAACCCGACAGAAAAAATCTGACGGGTTTGAATCGTAATTCTTATATTACTAAAGCTACAACTGTTATATAACGTAGATAATAATATCTCTACGACCCCAATTAACGCACTGTTGATTTGAATTCATAAAAAGGTCAACTGTCCAGTCTACATCATAAATGTAGCTGCCTGTATCAGCTGCAACACAGTATCCGTAAATATAATTGCCATCTGCAGATACAATGTACATCTCTGTTCCGTAAGGAATTTCTTTGGGGTCAACTGCAATATAACCTGCCTGAGCGCGTTTACCTGTTGAGGTAATACCTCCGGGGATACAATAAGCAGTTGCCTGAGCATTGATAATTGATTTATAACTTGTGGGTGCACCATCAGCACCAATTTTAAGCTTTGCAGGTGCTTTCAACTCGCTGATAGGCTTACCTACAGGAATTGATGTGGGCTTAGAATAAACTTTTGTACCTGATTGTACAAGCTCTCTTACGGGAGCCTTTGTAATTGTTTCAGAAGAAATAGTTGAATCAACAAGCTTACCGTTTACGTAACGGTCTTTATAAACTACAACCTTTTCACCCTTAACTCCCTTTTCAAGAATCTTTGTTCTACCCTTGTTAAGAGAGTCTGAATAAGTGTATTCTCTTTCGTAGTCAACATCTTCTGTTTCTGTACGTTCGCTGAAAGTCACTCTGAATATTTCAACAACCATACCTTCGCTGATTTCAGAATCAAAAGAAGGTTCTGTAAAGTCAGCTTCATTCATTTCGATTTTAAGATTATTGATAACATCCTTAACGGTTTTGCCTGAAACCTTAAGTGTAACTTCATCACCGTCACATTTAACTGTAATGTTATAAACACCGTAAATTTCAATTACCATACCGGCTTTTAATTCAGTATTAAAGCTATAGTTTGTAGTCGAACCTTCAGGAACAACAATTTCTGATTTTTCGACTGCATCCTTTACAGTACCGTTGGCATAGATTGTTTTTTCTGTGCCGTCAAAGCTTTTAACTGAAACCTTAACACCTCTGTCAACAACAATAACACTACCATCATGCTTTGTAAATTTACAAAGGTCTATTTCGTCCGCTTTAGAAGCATCAATTTTAATTCCTGCATTTTCAAGAATCTTATTTGCATCAGTTTCAGTTGTAACAACCTCTGTAACTGATGAACCGTCGTAAATTGTAACATTGTACATTACGGGCGGTACGGCGAAAGCAGTTCCGGAAAGGAAGAAGAGAACAGCCAGAATTAAAAGAGAAACTCTTTTAATTGGTGAGTGCACTGCAATCTCGCCTATTTGTCTTACTGTCATGGTATAATTCTCCTTAGACAAGCAACTATTTTTAGTTGCCGTTGTAGGCCTTTTTGTTGGCAATAAAGCACTGAAATTATTAAAATTTCAATTCTTTACTACTAGCAAAAACGCCGTTTTATCCGATGGCATTAGGTATTATACCCAACTTTTCATTTAAGTCAAATAATCATTTCTTGTGATTTTGTTGAATTTACACAAAGGTTTTCAACAAGAAAACAACAAAACAAACATTTTAGACTTATTTTATATAAAAAACGACAAGTGTTTTCTATTTCCTTTTGTAACTATTGCAAGAAATTACAAACTGTAACTTTTTAGCTCTATTTTACCCATAAAAAGCCATTGTTTTGTAATTTTTGGTTGACACACTGCTCTTTTATCCCCATAATATATTATAATATATAATAGTATAGTACAATTTCCGAAAGGCTGACGTTATGACTATAAAAATACCCGAAAAAGCTGACACAATAATCACTCTGTTGCAAAATGCAGGGTTTGAAGCCTTTTGTGTTGGTGGTGCTATCAGAGATTCCGTTATAGGCAACCGTCCTGAAGATTGGGATATAACTACTTCTGCACTGCCAGATGATATGCTTAAAATATTTGCCGACTACAAAGTTGTTGATACAGGTCTTAAACACGGAACCCTTACAGTTATTATAGATAAAACTCCCTTTGAAGTTACAACCTATCGTATTGATGGTGAATATGGTGATAACAGACACCCCGAAAACGTTCTTTTCACGTCCAAGCTGTCAGACGACCTTTCAAGACGGGATTTTACTGTAAATGCTCTGGCATATAACAATTCTACCGGCTTAGTAGATTTATTCGGCGGACAAGACGATATATATAATTGTATAATAAAAACTGTAGGTGACCCTACCACCCGTTTTAAAGAAGACGGGCTTCGTATAATGAGAGCATTACGTTTTGCAGCTGTTTTAGGTTTTACTATTGAAGCCGAAACAGCAAAAGCAATTCACGAAAACAAGGATCTTTTAAAAAATATTTCCTGTGAAAGATTAGCAATCGAGCTTACAAAGCTTGTTTGTGGCAAAAACGCTTTTAATATATTAATGGAATATTTTGATGTTTTATCTGTTTTCATACCTGAAATCGAAAGTGCAGTAGGCTTTAAGCAATATGGCAAAAAGCATGCCTATGACGTATGGGAGCATATCTGTCACACAGTTGACACAATACCACAAGATAAAATTCTTCGTCTTACAATGCTTTTACATGATTTAGGTAAAGTGCCTACCCACAAGCTTAACGAAAATGGTGACAGCACCTTTAAAAACCACGCCTTTGTTGGTGGCGAAATCGCCCGTGAGATACTCACAAAACTTAAATTTGATAAAAAGACAATAAACCGTGTTTCTTACCTTGTAAGCTTTCACGATTTTGAGCCACCGTTATCAAAAATCGAATTAAAAAAGCATCTTAAGACAAAAACTCCGGAAGATATAAAAACACTTTTAACCATAAAGAAAAGTGACCGTGGTGCTTTAAGCGAAAGCTATCGTGATATAAGTAAAGAAACCGAACAATGTCTTAAATGGCTTGAAGAAATAATAAACGGCAACGAATGCTGTACTGTTTCACAGCTTGCTATAAACGGGACAGATTTAAAACACAATGGCCTTCAGGGTGAAGAAATCGGCAAAGCACTTGATATCCTTTTAAATGCAGTTATTGAAGGTGAAGTGCAAAACACAAAAACCGATTTGTTGACATATATATTATAATAGTATAGAATAAATGTAATTGTTTAAAAGAACGGAAAGGGTGATAAAATGCGTACATCACATTCTCTTAACTTCGGTTGGAAATACTCTCCTGTTTTTGAAAAAGAAATGATTGACAAAAAATATGATGACAGTCATTTTGAAACAGTAGACATCCCACACACAAACAAAGAATTACCATTAAATTATTTTGATGAAAAATCATATCAGTTTGTAAGCTGCTATCGTAAAACTTTTGATATAGGTAAAAAAGCAGAAGGCAAACGTTATATTCTTCATTTTGAAGGTGCGTCAGTTTATTCAAAGGTATATCTCAATAGTGAATTTATCGGTGAATACAAAGGTGCTTATAACCCCTTTACATTTGATATTACCGATAAAGTAAAAGCAAAAGGTAATTTACTTGTAGTTGAACTCGACTCAACTGAAAGAAAAGAAATCCCACCATTCGGCAACGTTGTAGACTATCTTGTTTATGGTGGTATTTATCGTGAAGTATGGCTTGAAGAAGTCAGTGAAGTATATATCGATAATGCTTTTGTTCGCACACTTAACGTCTTACAGCCGAAAAAAGTGCTTGATATGGATATTACTCTTTCCGAAAGCACAAGTGGTCAGCTCACATTTACACTTTTCGATGGTGAAAAGGTAATCGGTGAAAAGAAAACTGATTTTAAAGGTAAAGTAATAAATGCTAAGTGGGCCGTTTCAGACGTAAAGCTTTGGGATATTGATAACCCTAACCTTTACACAATTAAAATCAAACTTGATGACAAAGATGAAATCACAGTAAGATTCGGCTTCAGAGAATGTAAGTTTATGACAGACGGCTTCTACCTTAACGGCAAAAAAATTAAAATCCGTGGTCTTAACCGTCATCAGAGCTATCCTTACGTTGGTTATGCAATGCCTAAAAACGTTCAGAAGGCTGATGCTGATCTTCTTAAATATGAGCTTGGTGTTAATCTTGCAAGAACATCTCACTACCCTGACAGTATTCATTTCCTTGATCGCTGTGACGAAATCGGTCTTCTCGTATTTACCGAAATGCCATCATGGCAGTTCTTAGGTGACGGCGAATGGCGTGAAATCGCAAAAGACAATGTTCGCAGAATGGTATTACGTGACAGAAATCACCCTTGTGTAATTCTTTGGGGCGTTCGTGTTAACGAAGGTCTTGATTGTGATGAGTTTTACACAGAAACAAATGCTATTGCACGTTCACTTGACAATACCCGTCAGACCGGTGGCGTAAGAAATATGCCCTTCAGCCACCTTTTAGAAGACGTTTACACAATGAATGACTTTATTCATTCCGGTGGTGGTATAAATCTTTTACCTCCTGCATTCGTTACAAAGAGCCTTAAAGCACCTTATCTTGTAACAGAGCATAACGGTCATATGTTCCCTACAAAGAGCTTTGACAAAGAAGGTGTTCGTTCCGAACACGCTTTACGTCACACAAGAGTACTTAATTCTGCTTACGGCAACAAACGTACAAGTGGTGCTATTGGCTGGTGTATGGCAGACTACAACACTCATAAAGACTTTGGTAGTGGTGACAGAATCTGCTACCACGGTGTAACAGATATGTTCCGTGTACCAAAGCTTGGTGCAGCAATTTACCGTTCCCAGAAAGAAAACGAGCCATTCCTTGAGGTTGCCTCAGCTATGGATATCGGTGAACATCCAGGTGGAGTTATTGGTGACGTTTGGGTATTTACAAACTGCGATTACGTTAAGCTTTACAAAAACGGTAAATATACAAGCACAATTTATCCTAAAGACTCTAAATTCAAAAACCTTCCCCACCCACCTATGATAGCTTCTGACTTTATAGGTGATGCTCTCACGGTTGATGACGGCTTAGATCCCAAAGCAGCTGCTCTTCTCACAGATACACTCGTTGCTGCACAGACAAAGCAGTGGAAACTTCCACCTTCAAAATTCGTTAAAGCCGGTGCCGCAATGGTTGTAGGCAAAATTCCCTTTAACAGAATGTTTGATATAGTAACAAAATATATCGGTGGTTGGGGTAACGAGCAGATTACTTATGCATTTGAAGGTTATATCAACGGTGAATGTGTAGCTACTGTTATAAGAAACGCTGTAACCTCACTTAAACTTGATGTTAAAGCAGATTCTTACACTCTTTGTGAAGAAGATACTTATGATGCTACAAGAATCCAGATTATTGCCCGTGACCAGAACGGCAACAGAGTACCTTTTGCAGATTCTTCTGTTAAGGTTACAGTTAAGGGTGCAGCTTCTATTATCGGTCCTTCAGAATTTCCACTTGTTGGTGGCGACAGAGCATTCTGGATAAGAACAAAGGGCGAAAAAGGCGATATCACGGTAACAGTTGATGCCAAGGGCATCGAAAAGGTAACCCTTAAGTTAAAAGCTGAATAAACTTGACTTAAATTTATAATAATACTATAATATTACCACCTTTCTCATCTGAAAGGTGGTAAATTCCCATAAGGGATATAAAGGAGACAAAGAAAAATGAACAAGCCTTATTACATCACTACCGCTATTGCGTATACTTCTCGTAAGCCTCATATAGGTAACTCTTACGAAATCGTTCTTGCCGATGCTTTGGCAAGATTCAAACGAATGCAAGGCTATGATGTTTTCTTCCAGACAGGTACCGATGAGCACGGTCAGAAAATTGAAGAATATGCCGCAGCTGCAGGTATTTCTCCTAAAGAATATGTTGACAAGGTTGCAGGCGAAATCAAGGATATCTGCGATTGCCTTAACACAACCTATGATAAATTCACCCGTACAACTGACAAAGACCACGAAGAAGCAGTACAGAAAATCTTCAAAAAACTTATTGATAAAGGTGACGTTTACAAAAGTTCTTACGAAGGTTGGTACTGTGTTCCCTGCGAAAGCTTCTTTACAGACAGTCAGCTCGTAG
>JAZOSL010000038.1:0-21754 GCA_045657085.1 Acutalibacteraceae bacterium
CACCCACAATGCTCAGAATGATGATTAAACAGGATATTTCAAAATACGATTTCTCATCAGTTAAGCATATGACCACAGCAGGTGAGGCGCTTAACCCTGAGGTTTACCGCCAATTTGAAAAGGCTACAGGCCTTCAGATTCTTGAAGGCTTCGGTCAGACCGAAAGCACAATGATTATCGGTAATATGACAGGTGCTTCACATAAAATCGGTTCAATGGGTAAACCTGCACCTATTTACGATGTTTGTCTTCTTGATTCGGATGGCAACAAAGTAAATGTTGGTGAAAACGGTGAAATTGTTGTTAACGTTAAAGACGGTGCACCTTGTGGCTTGTTTACAGGTTACTATAACGACCAGGCTAAAACAGATGAGGTTTGGCACGACGGTTACTACCATACAGGTGACGTTGCCTGGATGGATGAAGATGGTTTCTATTGGTACGTTGGTAGAGTTGATGATGTTATCAAGTCATCCGGTTACCGTATAGGACCATTCGAAATTGAAAGTGTTATTATGGAACTTCCCTATGTTCTTGAATGTGGCGTTTCAGCTGCACCCGATGAAGTAAGGGGACAGGTTGTTAAAGCAAGTATCGTTCTCGTTCCCGGTAAAGAGGGTACAGATGAGCTTAAAAAGGAAATTCAGAACTACGTTAAAGAGAAAACAGCACCTTATAAATATCCAAGAATTGTTGTTTTCAGAGATGAACTTCCTAAGACAACAAGTGGTAAGATTCAGAGAAATAAGCTTTGATAAATTGCGTATTTAATGGTTGCTAATTTAAAAACAGGTGGTGATTTAAGATGCAAATAAAAAGAATGACTCTCTTCGCAGGGCATTATGGTAGTGGTAAAACAAATATTGCCGTTAACTATGCTTTGTATCTTAAAAAACTCGGTGAAACCGTTGTTATTGCTGACCTTGATATAGTAAATCCATATTTCAGAACACGTGATAGTTTAAAAGAGCTTACCGAAGCCGGTGTAAAGCTTATATCATCAGAGTTTGCAAGTTCAAATGTAGATTTACCTGCTTTACCTCAGGAGGTTTACTCTCTTCTTGACAAACGCGAAGAAAAGGCGATAATGGATATCGGTGGAGATGACCGTGGTGCATATGCCCTCGGCAGATATGCAGGTGCAATAAAGGATGAAAATGACTATGAAATGCTTTTTGTTTTCAATAAATATCGTCCTTTAACTCCCGATGCACAGTCTGCTTATGAAATTATGCAAGAAATTGAAGCTGCTTGTAAGATCAGATTTACTGCAATAGTAAATAATTCGAATATCGGTGAATTAACCGAAGCACAAGACGTTATAAATTCTCTTGACAGTGTTAATGAACTTAGTTCAATTACAGGTTTACCTGTAAAAATGACAACTGTAAGAGCTGATTTAATAAATAATCTCAACGGAAAAGTAGAAAATCTGTTTCCGCTGACTTTACAAAAAAAGATAGTTTAATCTATCAATACTACAGGAGGCAGAATTATGGCAAAAGTAACATTTTCGGAAAATGTTTGCAAGGGCTGCGGTTTGTGTGTAGCTGCTTGTCCGAAAAAAATTGTTGAGCTCGACTCTTCAAAACTTAATGCAAAAGGTCACCATCCGGCACATTGCATTGATGAAAGTAAATGCGTAGGTTGTGCATTTTGTGCAACAATGTGTCCCGACTGTGCTATAACTGTTGAAAGGTAAGGTGAGATAAATGGGTGAGAAAGTTTTAATGAAAGGTAACGAAGCTATTGCTGAAGCTGCTATCAGAGCAGGCTGTATGCATTACTTTGGTTACCCCATCACTCCACAGACTGAAATTGCTGCTTATATGGCAAAGCGTATGCCAAAGGTAGGCGGCGTTTTCCTTCAGGCTGAAAGTGAAATCGCAGCTATCAATATGGTACTCGGTGTTGCTGCAACAGGTAAAAGAGTTATGACATCAAGCTCAAGCCCCGGAGTATCACTTAAAAGTGAAGGTATTTCATATATCGCAGGTAGCGATGTACCTTGTCTTATTGTTAACGTTCAGAGAGGTGGCCCCGGTCTTGGTGGTATTCAGCCCTCACAGTCTGACTATTTCCAGGCAGTAAAAGGTGGTAGCCATGGCGACTTTTTCAAGATCGTTCTTGCACCTTCATCAGTTCAGGAAATGGCATCTCTTACAAGCACAGCATTTGACCTTGCTGATAAATACAGAATGCCTGCAATGATTCTTGCAGACGGTACAATGGGTCAGATGATGGAGCCTGTTGAACTTCCCGAAACAAAACCCAATACTTTTGAAAAGCCTTGGGCACTTACAGGTACAAAGGGTGAAAGAAAGCACAATATCTGTAACTCTCTTTACCTTAAACCTGAAGAACTTGAAAAAACAAACTTCGAAAGATTTGCAAGATATAAAACCGTTGAAGAAAATGAAGTTCTTTACGAAGAATATCTTATGGAAGATGCAGAAATCTGTATCGTATCTTTCGGTATTACAGCCCGTGTTGCTAAAAACGCTATTGTTGAAGCAAGAGCAAAGGGTGTTAAAGTTGGTATGATCCGTCCCATTACTCTTTGGCCCTTCCCCAAGAAGGTGTTAAGAGAAGCAGCCGATAAGTGCAAAGCATTTATTTCAGTTGAAATGAATATGGGTCAGATGATCGAAGATGTTAAGCTTGCAACAGAATGCAAGAAACCTGTATATCTTTGCAACCGTACAGGTGGTATGATTCCTTCACCTGAAGAAGTTCTTGCAAAGATTATGGAAGTAAACGAAGGAGGCGACAAATAATGGCAGTAGTATTTGAAAAACCAAAATCATTAACCGATGCACCTCTCCATTATTGCCCCGGTTGTACTCACGGTATTATCCACAGACTTGTAGCTGAAGTTATCGACGAGCTTGGTATAGAAGGCAGAACTATCGGTGTTGCTCCCGTTGGTTGTTCAGTTATGGCTTACGATTATTTCACTTGTGACTTTATTCAGGCTCCTCACGGTAGAGCTCCTGCAGTTGCTACAGGTGTTAAGAGAGCAGATACAAACAATATTGTATTTACATATCAGGGTGACGGTGACCTTGCTGCTATCGGTACTGCTGAAACAGTTCATGCAGCTGCAAGACGTGAAAATATCACAGTTATCTTTGTTAACAATGCTATTTATGGTATGACAGGTGGTCAGATGGCTCCCACAACTCTTCCCGGTCAGGTTACACAGACTTCACCTTACGGCAGAGACGTTGAAACTGTAGGTTATCCTATTAAAGTTTGTGAGCTTCTTTCTAATGTTGACGGTGCTGCATATCTTGAAAGAGTAGCAGTTAATAATCCTTCAAACGTAAGAAAAGCAAAAGCAGCTATCAAGAAGGCTTTCCAGAATCAGATTGACGGCAAAGGCTTCTCTCTTGTTGAAGTTGTTTCTACTTGTCCTACAAACTGGGGTATGACTCCTGTAAAAGCTCTTCAGTGGCTTGAGGAAAATATGCTTCCTTATTATCCTCTCGGAGTTTATAAAGATATTTATGCAGAGGAGGCAAAATAATGAGTAATTCCTGTAATATTCTTTTTGCCGGTTTCGGTGGTCAGGGCATTCTTTTTGCCGGTAAATTTGTAGCATACAAAGGTCTTCTTGAAAACAAACAAGTTTCATGGCTCCCTTCATACGGTCCTGAAATGCGTGGTGGTACAGCTAACTGTAGCGTTATCGTTAGTGACGAGCCAATCGGTTCACCAATCGTTGGTAAACCTGACGTGCTTGTTGCAATGAATCTTCCTTCTCTTGATAAATATGAAAACGAAGTTGTTTCAGGTGGTAAAATTTTTGTTGACTCAACTCTTATTTCACGCAAGGTTGAAAGAACAGACGTAGATGTTTACTACATTCCATCAACAGAAATTGCAAACGAAAAGGGTATAAGCACCCTTGCAAATATGATTATCACCGGTAAGCTTCTTAAAGAAGTTCCTCAGCTTGGTTTCGATAATATTGATGCACCTCTCTCAAAGGTTGTATCAGCTCGTCATCAGGATCTTCTTGAAGTTAACAAAACAGCTCTTAAACTCGGTTACGACTATTAATTGAAAAGAGGTTATTTTCAATGAGTTACGAATTCAAAATTGAAAGAACAACAGCCCCTAAGGCTAAGCCTCAGGACGAAAGCAAACTTGGTTTCGGTAAAATTTTTACAGACCATATGTTTATTATGAACTATGATGAAGGCCAGGGCTGGCACGATGGTAGAATCGTTCCTTACGGTCCTCTTCAGCTTGACCCATCATCAATGGTTTTCCACTATGCTCAGGAGCTTTTTGAAGGTCTTAAAGCATACAGAACTGCTGACGGTAGCATTCAGCTTTTCCGTCCTCAGAAAAATATTGAAAGAATGAACAATACATGCGACCGTCTTTGCGTTCCTCGTATTGACCCCGAACTTTGCCTTGAAGCTATCAAAGCTGTTGTTGACGTTGATAAGGATTGGGTTCCCCATAATGATGGTACATCACTTTATATCCGTCCTTTTATTATCGCAACAGATGCTTTTCTTGGTGTTCACGCATCTCATTCTTACATTTTTGCTATCATCCTTTCACCCGTTGGTTCTTACTATGCAAACGGTATGGATCCTGTTAAGATTTACATTGAACGTGAATACGTTCGTTGTGTAAAAGGTGGTACAGGTATGGCAAAAGCCGGTGGTAACTATGCAGCATCTCTTATCGGTCAGGAAAAGGCAGATAAAATGGGTTATGCTCAGGTTCTCTGGCTCGACGGTGTTGAAAGAAAATATATCGACGAAGTTGGCGCAATGAATGTTTTCTTTGTTATTGACGGAGTTGTTATCACACCCGAGCTTACTGACGGTAACATTCTTCCCGGTGTTACAAGAGCAAGCTGTGTTGAAGTTCTTAAAGCAAACGGCTATAAGGTTGAGGAACGTAAGATTTCAGTTGATGAAGTTAAAGAAGCTTACAAAAACGGAACCCTTACAGAATCCTTCGGTACAGGTACAGCAGCTGTTATTTCACCCGTTGGTGAATATATCGATGGTGACGAGCATCTCGTTATCAATGATAGCAAAATCGGTCCTGTTGCTCAGTTCCTTTACGACGAACTCACAGGTATTCAGTGGGGTAAGCGTGAAGATAAACTCGGTTGGATTGTAAAAGTTAATTGATTTTATTCGACAAAAAACAGAAGAACCTTCGCATATTATGCGAAGGTTCTTGTGTTTTTCTACAAAAGGAAATATGAATATTATATCAAAATGTAGAATTTTGATTTGTTTAACATTAGTTATTGATATTAATGTTAAGTTGCAGTAAACTTAATTTGTCTAAATGTTTTTACATTAGAACGAAAATTTATGAAAGAAGGAGATTTTTATGAAAAAAGGCTTAAGCTTGCTTTTATCACTTTTAATAATGATATCTGCTGTTTCTTGCCTTGGTGTAGTTGCTTCTGCAGCAGAGTATACTATTTATGCGAATACATGGTATACTGTTAATAGTGATGATGTCTGTTATTTTACAGCACCTGTTAATGGTTACTACACATTCTTTTCAGACGGGTTTGGTGATCCTCAAATTACAATTTATGATGAGGATGGAGACCAAATAGCAGAAAGTGATGACAGAGATTATGAAGCTGATGATCTGGATTTTGAAACAACTATAATGTTGCTTGCCGGTGAAACTGTCAAGTGTGAATTATATAACCATCGTAGTACAGATGATGACGTTAAATATCAGTGTCGCTTTGGCATTACTTATGAAGAAGTTAAATATGAGTCACTTGCTTTAGATGTATGGTATACTGCTGATGTTAACGATGTGCTTTATTTTACAGCACCTACAGATGGTACATACAATTTTAAGTCTAAGGGTAATGGCGATCCTAAAATTCGTATTTATGATTTGTATGGGTATTTGATTGCTGAATTCGACGATAACAATGGTCTGGATTTTTACGGCGATATAACTTTATCAGCCGGTGAGACTGTAGAACTTGGTTTTTACAACTATAACGACAATGAACGAAAATGCAATTTTATAATTACCAAAACTAAAAAAATAGTTAGTATCTATCCGGTTGTTTCTCAGCCTGTTTATGTTTTCGAGAATGATGGTGGTTACTGGGAGACCGACGAATATAATAATAAGTATTATTATTATGATGACTTCAACCTTAAAGATGCAGTGAAGCATATTATTGTTAGTTATGACACCGGTGATGCCGATAGTTATATTTACGATTATGGTATAGGTACCTATTGTAATATACAAGGTAGAACTTTGCGCCTAGACGTAGTTACAAACCAATATAAAAATCATTGGTATAAAGGCACTAACAATGCTTTGACACTCTCTTACGAGGGACAAGAATTTTCTGTTCCTGTTACTGTTGTAGAAAACAATAAGGGTATTTCTTCAATTTCTTATTGGTACGGTCCTAGCCCACTTCAGCTTATTTATAATGTTGACGGTTACTTGGATTGGGATTATGATGATAACGATAATCGCATAGAATATTTCCGTTATACCGGCATTGATTTATTTAAAGCAGGTAGTACTCTTACCGTTAATTATGTAGACGGTTCAAAGACTGTTTATACTTATAGTTACGAAAAAGGCTTTACGGCTCCCGATGGTTCAAGGTTACCGGGTTATGTTGAGGCTTATTCTGAACAAGGTTATGATAAACAGTGGCAACTTGGCACTAACTATGCAACAATATATTACAAAGGATCAAAATGTTACGTTCCTGTTAATGTAATCGAAAATCCTTATTCATGGGCTGAATTCGTTTTATCAGACAATCAACTTTATGAAAACATAGATGGTTATCAGACCAGTAGTTCATCTAACCCATATTTCCGTTATGATATAAGCAATGTTATGAATAGAACAGGCAATGCTATTAAATTCTATTACAGAAATGGTGGGGAAGTACTTTACTATTACAATAGTACTTCTGGTGAATGGATTGACGCGTATGGAAATGAGATGTCTCATGACTTTACTTTTACGGATACACAGAACACTAATCATTGGTATGTAAATAGTACATATCCTGTTACCGTTGATATTGCGGGATATGAATCTAATACATATGTAAATGTTGTACCTAATCCGGTTACATGGATTTCCTTTACTCCGGCAGTCCACCCTGTTTTATACGAAGGTATAAATGGTGGTATTGAAATTAATGATGAGACCGGTCAGCAATATTTCCGCTATTATATATCTAGTGATGATTATATTTATACTCCGGGCTCTAAACTTACTGTTAACTACAATGATGGTTCTGCTGTCACTTATACATACCACGAAGATAAAGGCTTCTTAGATCCGTATGGTAATAGAGTTAACTATTCTTTTGATCACACAGTTGACCAGGAAAAACATCCGTGGTACGTAGGTCCTAATAACTTTGTTCAGATTGAATATATGGATCGTACTTGTAACGTAGCTATTGAAATTAAACCTGCAAATCAGGCTCCTGCACGTACTCTTATTTACAATGCTGAATACGATGAATATGAGTGTAGATTGGGTAATATGTCTGATCATAGTTACACTGGTTTGGTTTATTATAATAACGACTATTATTATGTATCTAATGGTTGGTATAGTTGGGAATATTCAGGTCTTGCAGAGTATAACGGTGGCTATTATTATGTGACTGACGGTAAAATTAACTGGTGGTATACAGGTATTACCAAATATGAAAATAATTGGTACTATGTATCTAACGGTTGTTTAGATTGGGGTTACACAGGTCTCGTTTTTGCTTATGACCAATGGTATTATGTTGAAAATGGTTTTATTTCTCCTGAAAAAGATACTCTCGTATTTAACAATGGCGAGTGGTTTGGCGTTCAGGATGGCCGAGTTAATTGGGCTGAAAATACACTTATTTATTACAATGGTGATTATTACTTTGTAACAAACGGTAGAGTTGCTTTCGGTTATACAGGTCTTGCTCTTGTAGGTGATGATTGGTATTATATTTACAACGGCTTGTTTGCATGGTGGTTCACTGACCTTGTTCCCTATAACAATGAATGGTTCTATGTCCAGAACGGTGTGATCAATTGGAACGCAAAAACTCTTACATATTACAATGATAAATGGTACTATATAGAAGATGGTAAGATTAACTGGAATAGTGACACACTTGTAAACTATGATGGTATTTGGTATTGTGCAAAATATGGTGAAGTTGCTTGGTGGTACACCGGTCTTATGAATTATAACAACACTTGGTACTATGTAGAAAATGGTGTGGTTAACTGGAACAGTGACACACTTGTAAACTATAATGGTAATTGGTATTGTGCAAAATATGGTGAAGTTGCTTGGTGGTACACCGGTCTTATGAATTATAACAACACTTGGTACTATGTAGAAAATGGTGCTGTTAACTGGTATAGTGACACACTTGTATTTTATAATAACGAGTGGTTCTATGCATATTGTGGCGAAGTTGCTTGGTGGTACACCGGTCTTGTAAATTATAACGGTACTTGGTACTATGTAGAAAATGGTGCTGTTAACTGGTATAGTGACACACTTGTATTTTATAATAACGAGTGGTTCTATGCTTATGGTGGAGAGCTTGCTTGGTGGTACACCGGTCTTGTATATTACGGCAACGAATTCTTCTATGTAGAGGATGGTAAAGTTAATTGGGAAAGCGATACCCTTGTTGAATACAATGGTGAATGGTATTACACTCGCTATGGTAGAGTTGCATGGGATTATACAGGATATGTAACCTATGAGGGTAGAGACTATTATATTACAAACGGTTATCTCGATTGGGCAAACAACTGATTTGAAAATTTAAACATTAAAAGGGACGGTTACCTTATGGTGACCGTCTCTGTTTTTTGGGTTAAATATGTAATATAAATGAAAACTCTCTCATATACTTTCATTGAAGGTATATGAAGGGAGTTAATTTTATGGATATTTTATTAAAACATGAGGATTGTATGTTGTTAGAAACCTTTTGCGAGAATCTTTCCGAAGAATGTATTGAGGCTGAACTTTCGATGCCTGAATATATGCCTGATATTTTGAGAATCGTCAAGTCAACTGCCGAGATAAAAACAAGCACGTGCCGAATAACAGGGGATAAAGCTTCTGTTGACGGTGTTTGTGAAATGAAAATGATTTATACAGCCGAAGATGGTGGGATTTATTGCTTTACTCTTGAAAGACCTTTTACAAGATATTGCGAGAAATCTGATTTCTCTGAGTGTGTTGATGTTACTGTAAAAACTGACGTTGCTTACGTGAATTGTCGTGCAACAAGCAGTAAAAGGGCAGAATTCAAGGTAGGCTTAAATATAAACGTTACAGGCCATAAAACAAAAAACCAAGATATTCTATCATTACCTGAAAGCAATAATATTGAAGAGAAATGTGTGCCTGTAAGGTGTGCTTCTTTAGGTTGCCGAAAAACAAGAAGCTTTGTTATGAGTGATACTATGCAGTTAGATGTTCCTTCGGCTTTTGTTATAAGTAATAATGCAACAGCTATCTGTAATGATATTAAAAAAATCAATAATAAAATTATGATAAAAGGCGATGCTGTTGTTGATATATGTTATGTGAATGCCGAAAATAAATCCCAAACCACACATATAAAGCATAACCTTCCAATTAATCAGATATTAGATTTTGATGGTATGGAAGAGCAGTTTTTCGGTGAAATTGTTTTAACAGTAACGGCAATTGAGGTTTTTCAAAGAAACGAAAGTGACGGCTATTGCACGAGCTTTGATATTTCTCTGGGCATAGATGCAACTGCAACTATGTGGGAAGAAAAAGAATTACTGATAATTACAGATGCTTATTCAGTCAACAGCTGTATAGATTTAAAAAAGCAAAAATATTCTTTTTTATGTACACCCGAATACATTAAAGACACTTATTTACATAAGGATTCAATTGTATTGTCAGCCGGAGATATTGTTGATATTGTTGATCTAACTTGTAAAATTACAAGGTGTGATGTAAAAATAGATAACGGTTGCCTTGCATTTTACGGTACGGTTTCCCTTTCAATTCTTGCACGTGATTCGTCAGGCAATATAACGAACCATAATAAAGTGCTGGATTATAGATACGAAAAAAATAAAATTGATTATACAAAGAATTTTAAATGTATGCCCGATATTAAAATCACTTCGGTAGATTACAATAAAAAATCTGAAAAAGATATAGATATAAGAATTGAAATGCGAATTTTTGCTGAGGTTTTCGAATGTCTTACCTTAGACACGGTAACAGATATTACCGAAAGTGAAATTCAGGTGAAAAAAGAACGAAAAGCAATTACTGTTTATTTCCCTGAAAAAGAAGAAAGTCTTTGGTCGATTGCAAGGCGATATAACACAACTGTAAATGCAATCGCACAAGAAAATAACCTTGAAGGTGAGACTACGGAAGATTTGAAAATAGTGTTTATTCCTGCTGTTTAATATTGAAAAAATCCTTTCTTGCAAGTATAATAAGTGAGAAAGGATTTTTTGGTGATAAGTATGAAATATAATAAATTACTTACATTCAGCTTTGACGATGGTGTTACTCAGGATATTAAATTTATTGAAATTCTTAATAAGTATGGATTAAAAGCAACTTTCAATCTTAATTCAGAACTTCTGGGCTTGTCGAGCTCGCTTACTGTTTCAGGTGAAACTGTTAGTCATAATAAAGTTAATAAAAATGATGTGAAAAGTATTTATCAAGGACACGAAGTGGCTGCTCATACTTTGACACACCCATTGCTTACACAGCTTTCGCCCGAAGAAATTACCTACCAGGTTGAAAATGACAGAATCAATCTTTCAAATCTTGTAGGTTACGACGTTGTTGGTATGGCTTATCCGTGTGGTGGTGTGAATGCTAACGAGTATGTGGCAGATGTTATAAAAAACACAACAGGTATAAAATATGCACGAACAATTCAAGAAACGTCAGGTTATAAAGGCTACGAAAACTTGTTTTTGTTTAATCCTACCTTCAGTCTTACTAAAAATACTCAAACAATAGCAAAAATTGTTGATGGATTTTTTGATGATAATTTATCTTATCCAAAGCTTTTATATGTATGGGGTCACAGCTACGAGTTTGATGCAGGGGACAGATGGAATGTTCTTGAAGAATTCTGCCAAATGGTAAGTGGTCGAAACGACGTTTTATATTGTACTAATAAGGAAGCTTTTGAATATTTGAATTTGATTTAAAATTTTAAAAAAATAGTTGCATTTTGAAAAGTTTTGTGGTATTATTATCGAGTCTATGTGTGCGTTGTTACTGAGAAATCGGTCAACGGCAGTTAATGGCAACATTAAAGCTGGCGGTCCGCTGCCTTTTGGGTAAGAACGCTTGAAAAAAATCGGAGGTTTATTATGGACGCATTAAAACTTATTGCACAGGACAGCCTTAAGGCTGAGAAGCCCGCTTTCAACATCGGTGACACAGTTAGAGTTGATGTTAAGATTCGTGAAGGCGAGAGAGAAAGAATTCAGGCTTTCGAAGGCACAGTTATCGCAAAAAGAGGTAGCGGTGTTAGCGAAACTTTCACAGTACGTCGTGTAGCTTACGGTGTAGGTGTTGAAAGAGTATTCCCTGTTCATTCACCCAACGTTGCAGCTGTTAAAGTTGTTCGTTACGGTAAAGTTCGCAGAGCTAAACTTTATTATCTCCGCGACAGAGTTGGTAAGGCTTCTAAGGTTAAGGAAAGAATCGGCTAATCAATGCCGAAAGGTAAGGGCAGATTTTATATCTGCCCTTGATTCTTATTTATAGAAAATTTTACAATTTATACTTTTATTTTTTATATTATAGGTGTATAATTATTTTATTGTATTTAGCCGGGGGTGAACGGTGTGCGTAAAACCGAAGAATATAATGTAACCGTAAATAACGAGGTTTCTGGTAAAAAAGTCAATAAAGCAAAAGATGAAAAGTTAAATATATTCGAGATTTTCGAAGCTATTATTGCTGCGTTTTTTGTTATAACTTTAATATTTACTTTTGTTTTCAGAGTATTCAGTGTTGATGGTCCTTCAATGAAACCAACTCTTTTTGATGGTGATAAGGTAGTGGTTTCTACTATGGGTTACTCACCTGAAAAAGGGGATATAGTTGTTCTTTCAAGCACCGAAGGTTTAAAAAAACCCATTATTAAAAGAGTTATTGCTGTTGCAGGTGATAAGGTAGATATTAACTTTACAACTGGTGTTGTTACTGTTAACGGTTCAGAAGAACATTATACAGACGAGCTTACAACACAACAATTTGACGTTGCGTTCCCTATTGTTGTCCCTGAGGGTACAGTTTTCGTTTTAGGTGATAACCGTAGTGTATCTCTTGATAGCAGATCTACCCAGGTTGGTTGTGTTGATGAAAGATTAATTGTTGGGGAAGTTTTATTCAGATTTTTCCCATTAGGTAATTGGACGGTTGAATAATTATGGATAAAGACGAAAGAATTGTTGATGTAAATACTTCTTCAAGCGATGCTTTTTCAGAAGAATCATTGGTTTCTGAAATGCGTTTTACAAACAAAAAAACAGAAGATAAAAAGAAAACCAATCTTATGATTTATGATATGTTGTCTATTGTTATGACATCGTTTATCATAATTTCACTTGTTTTTGTGTTTGCGTTTCGTTTAGTAGGTGTTGTTGGTTCTTCTATGACAAACACACTTCAAGAAGGTGATTGGTTAATTACAGTGCAAAAAGCTTCTTATGAAAGTGGCGACATCGTTGTAATTACCCAACCTAACTATTTCAATGAACCACTTATAAAAAGAGTTATTGCTAAAGGTGGTCAGACTGTAGATATTGATTTCCCTTCAGGTACCGTTTTTGTTGACGGTGAACCAATTGATGAGCCATATAAAAAAGAACAGTTTATAATTCCAAAATTGGATGATGTAGAATTTCCTTATAAAGTTCCCGAAGGTCATCTTTTCTGTATGGGTGACAACAGGAATGGTTCTACAGATAGTCGTTCAAATCTTATCGGTCCGTTAGATGAAAGATATGTTTTAGGAAAGGCAGTTATCAGGGTATTACCTTTTAACGATTTTGATATATATAATTATGAGTGATTACCAGAAACAAACAGTTCAATGGTTTCCCGGTCATATGGCAAAAACACGCAGGCTTATCAAAGAAAGCCTGCCTTTTGTCGATTTAGTGACAGAAATTGTTGATGCAAGGATACCTTTAAGCTCATCCAATCCTGAACTTGCAGAGATGATAGGTACAAAGTCACGTATAGTTTTACTTAATAAATGTGATGTAGCCGATGAAAAAACTACTGCAAAATGGGTTGAGTATTATAAGAAAAACGGTATGTATGCTTTGCCTGTGGATTGTCGTTCGGGTAAAGGCTTAAATGCGTATTTGCCGTTAGTAAGAGAAGTTCTTAAAGATAAAATCCAACGAAACACCGAAAAAGGTATGGTAGGTAAACCTTTAAGAGTAATGGTTGTCGGTATACCTAATACAGGTAATTCTTCTTTTATAAATAAAATGGCAGGTCGGAATCGAGCTAAGGTTGCAGATAAACCCGGTGTAACCCGTTCAAACAGTTGGTTTGCAGTAGGTAATGGTGTTGAACTTCTTGATACCCCCGGTGTTTTGTGGCCTAAGTTTGATGATAAATCTGTTGGTGATAAATTGGCCTTTATCGGCTCTGTAAAAGACGAAGTTCTTGATAGTGAAACATTAGCCATAAGATTAATAAATGTTCTTAGAAACGGCTACAGTGAGCGTTTAACTGAAAGATTTAAAATTACAGGTTTTGATGATAAAGAAGATTATGAGATTCTTGAAATGATAGGCAGAAAAAGAGGTATGCTCATTTCGGGTGGCGAAATAGATTACGAAAGAGCATCAATTATGCTTCTTGATGAATATCGTGGTGGTAAACTCGGTAGACTCTCTCTTGAATTTCCTGAATAAATATATTAAAATAATCCAAAGGATATTTCCTTTGGATTATTTTTTTAGGGTGTGTAAATATGCTTGATTATTCATACGAATTAAATGCTCAATCTGAAGGCTATAAAATTGTTTGTGGTGTAGATGAAGCAGGCAGGGGACCACTTGCAGGCCCCGTATTTGCAGGAGCAGTTATTCTTCCTGAAAATTATAGCCACGAGATATTAAACGATTCAAAAAAGCTTTCAGAGAAAAAAAGAGATTTGGTTTATGATGATATTATAAAAGATGCAATTGCCTGGTCTGTGGGTGTAGCAACTGAACAGGAAATTGATGAAATTAATATATTAAATGCAACCTTTCTTGCTATGAAAAGGGCTGTAGACGGTCTTAGTATTAAACCCGACTTGGCATTTATTGACGGTAACAGATATCCCAATACGGGTGTTAAAGAGATAACAATTGTAAAAGGTGACAGTAAATGTATGTCCGTTGCTGCAGCATCTATTATTGCAAAAGTCAGTCGTGACAGGTTTATGCAAAAGGTAGATGAACAGTATCCGCAATATCAGTTTTCAAAACACAAGGGTTACGGTACAAAACTTCATTACGAAATGATTGAAAAGTACGGTGTAAGCCCTGTGCATAGAAAAACCTTCTTAAAAAACATTATAGGTAAATAATATGAATAATATTTTATTAGGTGCCTTGGGTGAGCAACAGGCTGCACGGTTTTTAAGAAAAGAAGGTTATAATATTTGGGGTGCTAATTTCAAAACTGATGTTGGTGAAATTGATATTGTAGCCGAAGTTAACGATGTTGTGTGTTTTGTAGAAGTTAAAACACGTAAGATTGGTGGAATGGTTTCACCTTCTGAAGCAGTTGATTTTAAAAAACAAGAAAACGTTAAAAGTTGTGCAGCTGCATATATAAATAAATATAACTTAAAAAATGAAATAAGATTTGATATTATTGAAATTCTTGTTGACGGAAATAAATTATCTTCTATCAATCATATAAAAAACGCATTTTGAGGTGTGTATGAAAAGTTTTGATTTGCATTGTGATACGATTACAAAATGTTGTGAAAAATCAATCGGAATAAGAGAGAATAATCTTCATTTTGATTTAAAAAGAGCTGCAACGTTAGGTGAGCATACTCAGGTTTTTGCAATCTGGATTCCTGATCAATTCAGGGGCAGAGAAGCAGTTGATTATTTCAATAAAAATGCCGAATATTTTTACAATGAAATTGAAAAAAACAAAGATTTAATATCACTTTACAAAAGTGATTCTCAAACACCTGTAAAAGCCATTTTAGCCTTAGAGGGTGGCTCTGGGTGTGGTGGCACTATTGATGGGCTTTATAACCTTTACGAAAAGGGGGTAAAGCTAATAACCTTAACATGGAATGGTGAAAATGAAATCGGTGGTGGTGCTTTATCTGAAGGAAGACTCACGGATTTTGGCAAACAGTTTATTAAAGAGGCTGAACAGCTTGGCATTATTTTAGATGCGTCACATTTAAATAAACAGACTTTTTATGATTTTTGTGAAGTTTCTCAAAAACCTTTTGTTGCAAGTCATTCAAATTATGATATTGTAAACAATCCTTACGGACAAAAAAGAAACCTTACAAAAGACCAGATAGAGATTATCAAGGAACGCAGAGGAATAATAGGCATAAATTATTATACTAAATTTATTGAAGATGAAAATGCAACGGGGTTTGAAGCTGTTGAAAGACAGGTTTATGCTTTTTTAGAATCAGGGTGGGAAGATTTAATTGCATTAGGTAGTGACTATGATGGCTGTCAGATTAACCCAGTTCTTAATGATGTAATGAAGCTAAAAGACTTGTATTTGTGGTTGAAAAGTAAAGGGTATTCTGAAGATGTGCTTGATAAAATGTTTTATAAAAATGCTGAAAAGTTTTTCGAAGCATAAAAAAACCTTGAACCTTTTGGTTCAAGGTTTTTTATTTGTTTAAATTAATAAGTGGATGAAGATTTATAAGCAATTGAATTTGTAATGTGTTTTTCAACAACCTTTACAAAGTAATCGATGATTGTTTCGTTACGTTCAATTGTTTCTGAAATGGTATCATAAAGTTCTGTTGTGTATGCATCATATTTTTCAGCTGCGATTGCATCACGAACGTCGTTTTCCCATTTTTCTGTTTCGTCAGCACCTACAAAGTACATAATGTGATAACCGTAATCTGTTTTAATAATACCTGTGTCACCAACTTTATGTTCTGCAAGAGCCCAATCAAGGAATTCAGGAACGTAACTGCTTGTTGATGTGATGTCTTCGTAAAGACCACCGGTTTCTTTTGAACCTGTATCATCAGTTTTCTCTGTAGCAAGCTGTGAGAAGGTGCCTTCAGTAGCTTCACCGTCTTGCCATTCTTTAAGAATTGCTTCTGCCTTTGTTTTTGCATCTGAAAAGTTCTTAGCAATTTCTTCAGCAGTAAGATCAACTTCGTTACCCTGAGTGTCTTGTTTTGTTGTGTCAGCTTTTACAAGGATGTGACGAACGTCAGCACCTGCAGTACCTCTGTCGGGAGCAGCAACTGAAACCATATATGCAATATAGTAAGCTTCGTTATTTTCATCATCAATAACAGCTTTGTCGCCAACTACACGATCACCACTGAATATCCATTCTGCAACACTCTTTGCTGAAGATTCAACACCTGATTTTGTGAGGTTCTTTGCAAGAGTTGCACTATCTTCTTTGAAAGAATCCTTCTGTGAGGGGAGTGCAAATTCTTTACCGAGTTCAACGAAAGATGCTTCATCAGTGATTTTGCTTAAGAAATCATCTGCACGTGATTTAGCCTCTTCTTTAGTGTATACGGGATCTTTTTTATCAGCGTTTTCATCTGCTTTAGCGTAAGATACTGCAAAAAGTCTTACTGTTGCATAGTCGTAAGTATCTTTGTGTTCATCATAGTATGCTTTAACTTCATCAGCTGAAAGGTTTTCAGAAATGTTTTCCTGATACCATTCAAGGTATTTCTGAACAGTATAATCTCTTTCAAGAAGAGCTCTGTATGATTTTTCTGTAAGACCTTCACCACATGTTTTAGAAATGTAGTTATTAAGAGAGAAATCACTGTTTTCAGCATATGTGGTAAGCTCTTTGAAAATTTCGTCGATTTCATCATCCATTGCTTTCTTGTCTTCAGCTGAAATTTCAAAGCCCTTTGCTTTGGCTTCTTCGCTCATAGCGTCTTTATAAATCTTTGCCTGAAGGAAAGCTTTTTCGGGAGCAGTAACTTTGAAGTAATCTGCCCAAGTTTCAACGCCTTCAGGAGCATCAGAAGATGTGTATTTCTGTTCTGCAGGATCTTTTGTTACATCAAAGCCTGTATAATAAGAACCATAACCATCACCGTAATAAGAGTCGATCTGGTTAACAGTTGAAACCATCTGATTGTAAAGGTTTAAGTAATAGTAGTTATATTCAGCAACGTTGATTTTTTCGCCTTCGCTTGTAGCTACTGTAAGAACTTTTTGTGGTAAGCAGAAAACTTTAGTAAGAATGTTACCTGCACCATAAAGTACTACACCTGCAACAATAAGAATGCAAAGAGCTTTTACTAAAGCTCTTATAATCTTGTCGCCCTTGCCTGATTTCTTTTTCTTTGCAGCTTTAGCAAGACGTTCCTTGCGTTGCTCGCGGTAAATCTCGGCATTTGTTTTGATTTCGTTGTTTGCCATAAAATTCATCCTTTGCTTTCTATTTAGTGTATTATAATACACAATATTGTTACTATTCTATACCAAAACTGAAAAATTTACAAGAGTATTTTAAAATTAAATTGCTAAATACAGATTATTTACATTTAGTTTATATTTTTTGAAATCTTTAAACAGCAATTCGGTTGCAAAATGGTTGTTCTTGTGATATCATATCTCTTATCTATTTAGTTTTTTCGGATGGTTTTATTATGAAATTAAACAAAACTAAAAAAATAATAATAGGTGTAACGTCGGTACTGCTTGTTGCTGTTATTGTTGTTGCACTTTTTTTACCAACGGCTTCAGTTCTTGAAAGAAACAGTTATTCATATGTTTCAGATAGTCAGAAAGGTGAAAGTTTTTCGAAGGCTTTCAAAGAATACATTACAACAAATAATGTTGCTTTGTATCTTAACGAAAAAACAGCGTCTGTTGCTTTTGTAAATCAAAGCACTAATGATGTTTTCTGTTCATCTTCTGATGATGCTGCACAAAGTCTTATTTCGGCTACTGTTAACGTTGTGCTGTGCGATGAAAAAGGTAATTCTCACATTCTCAACAGTACTGATAATTCTGTGCCATTCGGTGGCTTTTCGGTTAAAGAAGCTAAAGCAAACAAATTGAAATTATCCTTTGATTTTTATAAAGAAAAATCAAAAAAATCTTTAGCGACCATACCACTTGAGTTCTTTGTTGAAGACGGTGTTATTAAATCAAAGGTCGATTTATCTGCAGTTAGCTTAAATGATGGTTGGTGTATTGAAACTATCAGTATTTTACCCGGATTGTTTTCGAATCATAAGCCGACAGGTGATACCTTTTATACTATTCCTGACGGTAGTGGCGCCCAGGTAAGTCTTACAGCAAATATAAACGATGATATTTCATTTGATTTCCCTGTTTACGGCAGCGACGTTACCTTTAATGACTATTCTCAGGGCTTTAACTTACCCTGTTTTGCTTACACAAAAAACAAAACGTTATTTACTGTTCTTATAGAAGATGGTGATGCTCTTTCAACGGTCAAACTAAATCGTTTTGCCGTTAAAGGTGGCGATTTATATAATACGTTTACTGTTACTGCAATTGGTAAATCTAATGGCAAAATGGTTAAAGGTGAAAGCTACGACGGTACTCTCGTGCAATCATATAACTGCATTTCGGATTCTTACCTGAATTACAATACAGTTGCGTCTGTGGTAAGAGATTACCTTATTAAGAATGATTTTCTTCCTTCCCAATTGAGCAATAAATTTACTGATTTACCATTCTTTGTAACAGCCGTTGGCAGTGAGAATGGTAATAAAAACGACGTTTATACAACCTTTGAAAATGCATCAGAAATAATAGCCCTTTTAAAATCTAAAGGCGTTCGTAGCGTTGCTTTAAGGTTTACGGGTGGTAGCAAAAACGGTCTGAATACCTCTGCTTCCGATTATGATAAGTTCAATAAAAACATAGGTTCTGTTGAAAGCTACAACTCTCTGTGTAAAACAGCAAACAGCAATAACAGTTCTGTTTGGTATGATGTTAACCTTTCGGCTGAAAACTCTATGGATATGAATAATGGTATTGACGTCTACAGTGATTTAAGAGCTTGCTTGAATAAAGTTTCTTTTAAATATATTTTCTCAAGCTATCGCAGAGTCAATAACAATATTTCCGATATTTATAAGCTCATGAGCGAGGTTAATTCAGGCAACGTTTGTGTAAATGATCTGTCTACTTACTTGTATACCGATGTTAAAGGTAATTTAAACAGACAAACTGCCCTTAACGAATTAAAAGAAAAAACAGGGTCGTTAAGTGTTGGTGGTGGCCTTATGCTTGTTAACCCTGCTGTTTATTTAATGAAACAGGCAGATGCAGTTTTTTCTGTACCCGAAACCTGTTCATTAGAAGGGGATAAAGGTGTTACATCTGTGCCATTGATACAGATGGTTTTACACGGTAGTGTCTGCTATGGAACAGAACCTGTTAATTTCTCAGAAAATGGCACAGATGCTATTCTGAAGGCTGTTGAGTATGGTGCTTCACCATCCTTTGTGTTTACTCATAAAGGTAGTGAAAACCTTGATTATGGCTTGTATTCATCTCAAACAGCCAAGTATTATTCTATTGCAAAACGAATGATGCCTTTAATGGATATGGAAATTACTTCCCACGAGAGAGTTGTTTCAAATGTTTATAAGATTACGTACAATTACAGTAAGGTTGTTTACGTAAACTATAACCCCTCTGTTGTTGAAGTTAACGGTGTTTTGATTTCTGCAAAGGATTTCCTTATTATATAAATTACGTAATTTAAAACTCTGTCGCAAAAAACGGCAGAGTTTTTGTTTTTTCTGCATTTAATAGATAAAAATTTAACAAAAAACTATTCCTTTTTTTGTCGGTATGTGTTAGAATGAAAAGTGCAAAAATTTGCCGTTATATCAAAATTTAAGAAAGGATGAATATAATGGACTACAAAATGGAATTAACTCCCGAACAGCTTGCTTTGCTTAATGGCGAGCAAGGGGAAACAATGGCAAAGGTTATGAAAACCCTTGTTATGTACGGTGAAGCTTTTGGAGCAACAAAGATGATTCCCGTTACAAGTGAAATGGGTCACCTTGTTACAAGCTTCGGTCTTAAGGTTATGAGCCCTGTTTATGACCTTATGGATCAGCTTATTGCTGCAGGTATTAAATCAACTCAGAAATTCTCTGTTGACCCCAAACCCGTTGATCCCAAGGTTCCCTCAAACTTTGCTAAGAATCTTGTTTTCAACAAGTTTATGTACACTAAGCAGGACAGCTATGACGAGCAACTCAGAAAATTAGGTCTTGTAAGTGACGATGCTTACACATGTACTTGCTACATGGATCAGGTTGGTAATCTTCCCAAGAAAGGCGACATTCTTTCATGGGCAGAATCAAGTGCTGTTGTTTATGCTAACTCAGTTCTTGGTGCTCGTTGTAACCGTAACTCAGGTATTATTGAACTTTTCGGTTCTATCGTTGGTTGCGTACCTTATTTCGGTCTTGTTACTGATGAAGGCAGAAAAGCAACATGGATTGTTGAAGTTAAGACAACTAAAAAACCCGAAGCTCAGATTCTCGGTAGTGCTATCGGTATGAAGGTTATGGAAGACGTTCCCTACGTTAAAGGTCTTACAGATTGGATCGGTACTGAGCTTGACGATGATGCTAAAGCATATCTTAAAGATTTCGGTGCTGCTACAGCTTCTAACGGTGCTGTTGGACTTTATCATATCGAAGGTCTTACACCTGAAGCAGTTGAAATGGGCGAAAGTATTATTGCTGAAAATGCTCAGGTATACGTTATTGACGATGCTGAGCTTGAAAGAGTTTACAAATCATATCCCGTTATGTGGAAGAAAGTTGATAAAGCTCCTCAGCTTTGCTTTATCGGTTGTCCTCATCTTTCACTTCAGCAGCTCAAAGAATGGACTGACAACGTATGCGAAGGTCTTAAAAAGAGCGGCAGAAAGAAAGTTACTATTCCTACAGTATTCACAGCAGCTCCTGCAGTATGCGATGAATTCAACAAAACCGAATATGGCGCAAAGCTTGCTGCAACAGGCGTAACTCTCAGTTATATTTGTCCTCTTATGTATATGAATAACCCTCTTGCAAAGATGGGCAGAGTTATCACTAACTCAAACAAACTTCGTACATACACAACTTCACGTTACTACACAAGTGAAGAGATTCTTAACATAATTACAAAGGGGGCAAAATAAAATGAAAACTTTTAAAGGTCGTCCCGTTGTACCGGGTACAGTAGAAGCAATTGCTCTTGTTTCACACGGTGGTTTCAATACACTCGCTTCTTTCCAGAATGCTCTCCAGTTTGACAAGGAAGAGGATAAGACAGCTAAATGTGGTGACCAGAACAATCCTGACATTTACAAGCAGCCTATGGGTGGCTCAGCTGTTTGCCTTCCTCAGACTATCGGTTCAGCTACCGGCGGTATGGTTCTTTACTGCGCAAAGGTTTTAGGCAAATGTCCCGCATGTATGCTTTTCTCTGAGGATATC
>JAZOSL010000039.1:0-2565 GCA_045657085.1 Acutalibacteraceae bacterium
CAGCCCGTCTGCAATATGCCATCAGGTGAAAGCTTTGCCCGTCAGGCTCTTTACAGTCAGTTATATTACTACGAAAAATTCGGCATAACCTGTAAAACAGGCTATAATGTTGACTCCTTCGGTCACAACGCAATGCTTCCACAGCTTCTTAAAAAAGGTGGTATGACTTCTTACGTTTTCCACCGTCCCGGTCCTCACGAAAACGCAGAAATTCCTGAAAATCTTTTCTGGTGGGATAGTGCTGACGGCTCACGTGTTATGTCATATAAAATCCCCGACGGCTACGGTGCAGAAGGCAAAAACGCTTTAGACTATAAAATGGACGACATCAACAGACGTGCCGAAGAAACAGGTCACGGTATGATGTTATTCTACGGTGTAGGTAACCATGGTGGCGGTCCTACAAAGGGTGATATTGAATATCTTATCGAAAACCTTGAAAGAGAAGGCTACAACGATCTTGAATTTTCTTCACCCGATGCATATTTCGAAGAAATGTTAGGTCAGTTCCTTGATCTTCCCGTTTGGAAAGACGAGCTTCAGCACCATGCAAGTGGTTGTTACAGTGCAACTTCACTTATAAAGGCTTTGAACCGTAAAGCTGAAAACAGCTTGGCTGCTGCAGAAAAATGGGACACTATTTCTTCTGTTGTTACAGGCTCTGAACCTAAAACAAAAGAATTTGAAGATGCCTGGAAAAAGGTTTGCTTCAATCAATTCCACGATATTTTATGTGGTTGCTCAATTATGGAAGCTTATGAAGATGTTAAAGAAAGCGAAGGCTATGCTTTAAACATTGCTTCTGAAAGCTACAACAATGCAGTTCTTAAAATTGCACGTAAGGTTGATACCTGGGTTGAGGGTGTAAGTGATGCAATTCTTGAAACTCGTCATTACACAGGTGCAAGAGAAGGTTTCCCACGTCCTGTAATTGTGTTCAACCCCCATTCATACGAGGTAAATATGCCTGTAAGAATGTATCATCCTTCAAAAGCAGTTACCGACAGCGAAGGTAACGACGTGCTTTTCCAGAATGTTCGTTCTTCACGTTCTAACGACGAGCATCTTGACACTTTGTTTATGGCAAAGGTTCCACCATTCGGTTATGCAACCTATTGGCTTGAAAGTGATAACGTTCAGGCAGATAAAGAATTAAGTGGCGAAAACAACTTCTTTATGGAAAACGAATTTGTTTCTGTTGAGCTTGATTCACAGACAGGTTACATCAAGAGCCTTATAAATAAAGAAACCGGTGACGAATATGCTCAGGAAAATTTCCTTGCTATACCAACGGTTATTGATGACTGTGAAACAGATACCTGGGCACATAACGTTTTCAAATTCCATAAAATCAAAGGTCTTATGGAGCTTGTAAGCATTGACAGAGTTGAAAACGGTGCTCTTCGTTCTGTAATCCGTACAGTTCATAAATTCAACGAATCTTATCTTACTCAGGAATATATTCTTGCAAAAGGACAGAAAACTATTAAGGTTGACTGTAAAGCTTTATGGCAAGAAAAATTCACCATTCTTAAAATGGCTTTCCCTGTTGGTGGTAAGGACGAAATTTCAACTTATGAAATTCCCTGTAGCTATATTAAACGTCCTTGTGACGGTGATGAAGAACCTGCTCTTAACTGGGCAGACCTTACGGTTACTAAAAACGGCAACAGAATGGGACTTTCAGTTATCAGCGATTCAAAATACAGCTATGATTGTCCCGGTGCTGAATTAAGATTAACTGCATTAAGAAATGTTATTTTTGCAGACCACTATTCTTACAGACCCGACGCAAACTTCAATTTCACTGATGAAGGACTTAACAGATTCTCATACGGCATCTATCTTCACTCAGGTGAAGCAGAAGATAGCGATATTGTTAAAGAAGCTCATCTTTTCAATAACAATATTGTTGCTGTCCCCGAAAGCTATCATAAAGGCGTTCTTCCACAGAAAGACTGTTTCCTTTACACTAATGCAGATAACGTTGTTATTACTGCACTTAAACGTTGTGAAGACGGTAGTGGTGACCTTATCATAAGACTTTATGAAACAAAGGGTCTTGAAAACACACGTTGCTATATTATGTCAAAGCTCTTTGACAATGGCTTCTGGTTTGATATAAAGAAACATGAAATCAAAACATTCCGTGTTGACCACGATTTAAACGTTAAGGAAACCAACTTCCTTGAAGGTATTCCGGACTGATAAAACAAAACATACTCTCCTTTTACGGAGAGTATGTTAAAAAGTTTTTTAAAATATGTTATATTTTTCGAGTTTTTTACACACAGTAACGGCTAACAAAATCTTTAACAAATCGGGTATTATAAAAGGTAACACGCACGTAACTATTGCAGATGCAAGATTTTTTAAATATTCTCCCCTGCTGTAAAAAAGAGCAAAATAAGCTGCTCCGCAAATATAGCAGACAATCAGCGATACCAAAAGAGATATTTCTTTTACATATTTTATATTTTTTAAAGCTTTTGTGGTAAGCCAATACGCTAAACCCGAAAAAACAAACCCCGTTATAAATCCCCCGGTAGCATCAAGCAAGCTACC
>JAZOSL010000040.1:0-3526 GCA_045657085.1 Acutalibacteraceae bacterium
CTTACAGATAACAGAAACCGTACTGCAGGTGATGTTCGTCACTATTTTGACAAATTCGGTGGCAACATGGGTACTTCCGGTTGCGTTATGTTTATGTTCGATTACTACGGTGTTATTATCGTTGAAAAAGATGGCGTAAACGAAGACCAGCTTATGGAAGATGCTATTGAATGTGGTGCTATTGATTTCATTACAGACGAAGAAGAAATTTTCGAAATCCGTACTGACCCCAACGATTTAGGTGCTGTTACAAGCGACCTTGAAGCAAAAGGCTACAAGTTTGTAAGTAGCGAAACCGCTTACATTCCCCAGACATACACTCGTCTTGAAGGCGAAGATGCTATGAAAAATATGAGCAAAATGCTTGATATGTTTGAAGATAATGATGACATTCAAGACGTTTGGCACAACTGGGAAAACGAAGACGAATACGAAGGCTGATTTTTCCCCTTTTCCTATTGATTTTTACCTTTAATTATTATATAATAATATTTGTAACTTACGCTCAATTCGGTCATGCGACGAGTGGGTCCTGTGCGACGGGGCACCGTGAACCAAGTCAGGCGGGGAACCGAGCAGCATTAAGCGGGCCGTCCTGTGCGCCACAGTCCGCCTGCTCGTCGTGTGACCGAGTGGAGCGTAAGTTTTTTATTTACCACAAACGGTAAATAAAAAAAGGTAAAAAGCTGATAGTGAAGATTAAAGAACTTCAGGGGAAGTTCAATCCACGGCTCGTTTACCATAAATCACAAATGTTGCGACAGTTTACATTTTGCACTTTAAGGAGTGAGAAGTTTGTACAGAGCTTTATACAGAAAATGGAGACCACAGGTTTTTTCAGACGTTTCAGGTCAGAGTCATATTACCGAAACTCTTAAAAATGAAATTTCTTCAGGTCGTCTTTCACATGCTTATTTATTTACCGGCTCTCGTGGAACCGGTAAAACTACCTGTGCAAAAATTCTTGCTAAAGCAGTTAACTGCCTTAATCCCCAAAATGGTAGTCCGTGTAATGAATGTTCCATTTGTCGCGGAATAGACGACGGTTCTATTCTTGACGTTACTGAAATAGATGCTGCAAGTAACAACAGCGTTGATAATATTCGTGATTTGCGTGATGAGGTAAACTTTACCCCTGCTGCAGCAAAGTACAGAGTTTATATTATCGACGAGGTTCATATGCTTTCATCAGGTGCTTTTAATGCTCTTTTAAAAACACTTGAAGAACCACCTGAACACGTTTTATTCATTCTTGCGACAACCGAAGTCCAAAAGCTACCTGCTACTATTCTTTCAAGATGCCAAAGATTCGACTTCAGAAGAATCCCACCTGAAGATATTGCGCAAAGACTTATGACTGTTGCACAGAATGAGAATCTTCAGCTTGATAACGATGCAGCACTTCTTATTGCGAGAGTTGCTGACGGTGCATTGAGAGATGCTTTATCTATACTTGACCAATGTGCAGGCTATAATGAACCTATTACGGTAAAAACTGTTGGTAATGCAGCAGGACTTTTAGGTAAAGATTATCTTTTTGAAATTTCTGATGCTATTTTAAACGGCGACAGTTCTACAGTACTCAGCATAATTGACAGACTTCATTCATCTTCTTGTGACATGGAACGTCTTATGAGTGAATTGGTTAACCACTTCAGAAATATTATGATGGCTAAAACCACACGAACTCCTGAAAAATTTATAGTTTCAACTCCCGAAGAACTTGCTAAATACAAAGAAAATGGTCAGAAAATGACCTACGGCTCACTCCTTCATATTATGGAGACTCTCTGTAAAGAAGCCTCTCAGCTCAAATACAGTTCTCACCAACGTGCACAGACAGAGACGACTTTAATCCGGCTTTGCTCCCCTGCTCTTTCGACTGATAACGAAGCTATCGTCAGAAGAATTGATGAGCTTGAAGCACAGCTTATGCTTATTAAGGCTCAGGGTGTAACTGTAGCTCCTGCTACACAAACTGTAACAGGCACTCCGGTTGCTGAAAAACCAAAAGAAATAGTCAATCCTGTTAAAACAAGTGATTCAAGCTTTAACGATACAACTGAAAAAGAAGACGTGGTTATTTCCGAAGCAGTTGTTGAAGCTCCTGATTCTTTTGATGATATACCTTTTGATGAACCCCCTGTAGATAAAGAATATTTCTTTGTACCTGACGGTGTTGAGAAATCTTCTGATGATAATAAAATTGTTGAAGAAAAAACAGAACAACCTACACCTGTTGAAACACCAAAAGAAGAAATCAAACCAAAAAAGGTTGTTGATACAGGTATTGTTACTGATACAGATAATGCAGTTCCTTTTGCAGCATGGGAAAACACACTTAACCAATTAGCAAAAATCAACAGACCCTTGTGTCCTATGCTTATAGGTTCAACTGCATTCAGGGCAGGCAACACAGTTTTTATCAAAGCTAAAAACACTGCTTTCCCACTTATGTTTAACCAAAAAGCTCATGCAGATTCTATTGCAGATGCACTTATGAGAGCTACAGGTGAAAAACTCAAACCTGCTATATACAGCGACGGAGTTTCTCCTACTGCTGACGAAACTGCTGAGCCTATTGACTCATTTCTCAGTAAATTAGAAAAACATAATATCGATTTTATAATCGAGGAATAAACCAATAAAAAGGACGGTATAATATATGAAAGCAAGAATCCCTAATCAAGGCGGCGGAAACTCACAGGCAGCTATGATGAAAAAGCTTCAGGATATGCAGGCAGAAATGGCTCGTATCCAGGAAGAAGTTGAAGCAGCAGAATATTCTGCAAGTGCAGGTGGCGGAGCTGTTGAAGTTAAAGTTAACGGCAAACACGAAGTACTTGAAGTTAACATAAAACCTGAAGTTGTTGACCCTGATGATGTTGAAATACTTTCAGATATGATTATTGCTGCTACTAACGAAGCTATTCGTAAAGCAAGCGATACCATGGAACAAAGAATGGGTAGTGCCACAAGTGGTCTCGGCCTTCCTGCAGGTTTAGGTTTCTGATATGTCGTACGATGTAGCTACATTAGAAAAGCTTATTGAACAGTTTCAAAAAATGCCCTCAATAGGAAGAAAAACTGCTCAGAGAATGGCTTTTCATGTACTGGATTTAACAGATGATGAAGCAAAGGAATTTGCTAACGCAATAATTGATGCTCACACAAAAATACACCGTTGTGCAGTATGTCACAACCTTACAGAAAACGAGCTTTGCCCTGTTTGTGAAAGTGTAAACAGGGATAAAAGCATCGTATGTGTAGTTGAAGATCCGAGAGATGTTCTTGCTATGGAAAGAACACGCGAATTCAGTGGTGTTTATCACGTTTTACATGGTGTTATTTCACCTATGAACGGTATCGGTCCCGAGCAGCTTACAATAAAAAGTCTTGTTGAACGCGCCTCAACTGGTGATATTTCAGAAATAATAATGGCAACCAACCCTACTATTGAGGGTGACACTACAGCAATGTACATAAGCAAACTTATAAAACCCTTTGGTGTTAAAGTAACACGTCT
>JAZOSL010000041.1:0-17924 GCA_045657085.1 Acutalibacteraceae bacterium
TAACGTTATCTTTTGTAATAACGGGCTGTGGTGGGAAATCTACAACCTGCTCTTTAAGAGAAACAACTTTAGCTACCTTTTCAATGAAAGGTATTTTCACGTGAAGACCTGTATCCCAGGTTGTATAGTAGGCACCTAATCTTTCAATAACGTATGCTTTTGACTGAGGAACAATTTTGATGTTTGCAATGATAAGTAAAACAACTATTGCAACTACAGCGAGAATAGCAACGATACCAACAGTACCTGCTGTACTTAAAGCGATAAATGACATAGAATAACCTCCTTAATTTACAGGGCGTACAATAAGCTTAACGCCTTCGATTCTTATGACCGTAACATGTGTACCTTCTTCGATTTGAATGTTATCGGTTTCACTGCGGGCAGTCCAAATGGAGCCTTTAACCTTGACAAGACCTTTAGCTGAAATATTGTCAATTTCTTCGGTAACGATACCTTCCTGACCGACGTACATATCAGCGTTAGTGGCTTGTTTTTTTGTTGCTGTTATTTTCTTTACAATAGGTCTTGTTGCTACTAAAACAGCAACAGAAACAACAACGAAAACAACAACCTGAATGAGAATGTTGTCGGTAAAGAAAGATGTTACGAGAGCCGCAAATGAGCCGATAGCAAACCAAATTGTAAGTAATTGAGCCGTTGTAGCCTCAATTATTATAAAAATGGCAAGCAAAGCAACCCAAATCCAAAGCATCATCAAAACCACCATCCTTTCGTATATAACCTTAATAAAAGCTATTAACTTTAATTAAATTATATACCTAAATGTATGGCTTTTCAATAGATTTTATCAATTATTTACATATTACGACAGTCCAACTGTTGGTAACGGATTATTAACTTTTACCAAAAGACATTTTTTTCAGAATCCTTTATGCGAAAAAGCTGTTTTTTACAATCGTATGCTTCTTCGAGAAAATCTTCTAAGTTATTTTGTTCCAAAAGAAAAAGCATTTCAGCTATCGAAAGCTTTACATCAAGAACATCTTTTGTACCGACAAAAATCTGTAAAATCGAACTGTTTTTTTGCCAGTATTCATAAATACTCTGTGTTTGTGCTTTTGTGAATTGTATATCAGTTTGACTTGTTTTGATTATATTTTCAATTTTGTCTGTTGTGTTTTTACAGGTGTTCTGAACTTTGAAAGAAGCTGTAACACTTGTGATTACGGCAATAATTAAAAATACAATAGCAATTATCCTGCGATTCATTTAATCGTCCTTTTCAATAATATTTATGCTTTTGTTTTTGTCTAAAGTCATTAAAACTACGTTTTTAAGTGGCGTGTTTTTGCGTTTTAAAATGCTTTCAATTTCACTGTGTGATGTGAAACAATCATTGAAATTATTTGAGATGATTTTACCGTCAATAATAACGGGGCAGGGCATACCGTTATCTTTTTCGGGCTTGTCATAATTTGATGGTGTTGAATTTCTTTTGTCAGGCTTTAAAAGAACAGAAAGAGTTCCGTTCGTTTCAATAACGGCAAATTCAACGTCTTCTATATCAAAGATATCTTTTTGCCTTAGTGCTGCTAAAATATCATTTATTGTAAATCTGAGTTTCTTCAATTGCTTTTGCTGAACTTCACCGTTTCTTATAACTGTTACGGGATTGCCTTCGATCACTGTTCTGAATTTAACACTTTTCAAATTAAATAAAGAGCTTATTATTTCAAAGCTGACTAGAAGCATTAAAGGAATCAGGCTGTGAAGAAATGGCTTTTGGATATCTGTTATAGGTGCTGCAGCAATTTCAGATATCAGAATCGTAATGACAAGCTCACCGGGCTGTAATTCGCCTAGTTGTCGTTTCCCCATTATCCTGATAAAAACTGCAACAAGGCAATATACAATAAACATTCTTATAGATAGTATTATCATTTTAATCACCGTTTTTATGTTTACCCATAAAATAATGTATATTCTCTCAAAAAAAGGAAAAAACATTTTCGGTGATAATGTGAAAAGTGAAAATATGTATATAAATGTAAACGACATTTCAGAAGAACAATTTGGTGATGTTCGTGAAAATGCCGTAGAAAACGGCAGACTTATAAAACAAGCTTTTGAAGGTAGTTTTGATATTGTTGTTAAAAAGGGTTATTGCAATGGCAAATGTGTTGTTTTTGCAAACTGTGACGGGCTTTGTAACTCTCAAAAAATTGCTGATAATGCAATAAGACCTATTCTGCATTATAAAGGTGAATTGCCGCAAGAATCACCACTTGATTTTATTGCAGACAGAATAATTTGTGGTACTGAACAGAAAAAGGAAACAAGTCTTGATAATGCAATAATGCAGCTTTTAAGGGGTACACTTTTAATTTTCCTTGAGGGACAAAAGGAATGCATAGTTTTTGGTGTGCAAAATATACCTGAACGATCAATAACCGAGCCTGACACTGAAGTACAGGAGTTCGGATCAAGAGAAGGCTTTACTGAAAATATAAAGACTAATCTTACTTTGGTAAGAAAACGTCTTTGTACAACTAATTTTAAAATAGAAATGTGTGAAAGTGGCAAAACAGGTAAAACCAGGCTTCTTATATGTTATATGAAAGGTAGAGTGAATTCCGAAACACTTGAAGACGTTAAAAACAGAATCAATAGTCTTGATATTGACGTTGTTTTAGGTGCAGGGTATTTACGTGAAACACTTGACACTAAAAGAAAAAGCTTTTTTACAATGGTTGGTGAAACACAACGTCCCGATACCTTTGCTGCAAAGCTATGTGAAGGTAAGGTAGGTATAATAATCGACGGTACACCGTTTGCACTTGTTGTGCCACAGCTTTTTATTGAAAATTTTCAGACACTTGACGACTACGTTAACAGACCGTTTTATGCAACGTTTATGAGAAGTGTCAGGTTACTTGCTTTTTTAATAAGTGTGTTTTTACCCGGTGCTTTTGTTTCAATAGGTCTTTTTCATCAGGAAATGCTGCCGGATGATATGCTGTATAATATTGTAATTATGGAAAGCAATACGTTGTTTACGTTGACGGTCGAAGCACTTATTATTCATTTTATTTATGAAATAGTCCGTGAAGCAGGTCTAAGAATGCCAAAAACCGTAGGACATGCCATAAGTATTGTGGGTGCTCTTGTTATAGGTGATGCAGCAGTAACGGCAGGTCTTATTGGTGCACCTATGCTTATTATTGTTGCTTTGACTGCTATCTGTTCACTTGTTTCATCAGACATTTACCAACCCATTGCACTGTTAAGAATAATTTTTATTCTTATAGGTGGCAGTACAGGTCTGTACGGAGTTGTGATTGGTGCAGCAGTTTTAGTAATAAATCTTGCGTCCATGACAGATTACGGAGTACCGTTTTTAGCACCGTTTTCACCATATAATAAAGCTCTTTTCAGAGACGCAATAATAAGAATAAGTAATGAAAAATTAGGTAAAAAAATATTTGATATAAATGGTCTGAAAATGACAGACAAGGGAGAGTAGATAATGCTTAAAGACAGAGTAACCCCATCACAGTTTTTTTCTCTTTTATATCTGTCAATGCTCAGTAGTATATTTATGTATATTTCAGACCGTAGAGTAAGTGTTTCACAAACAGATGCTCTGCTTCGTCCTGTTATTTTTGCTTTAGTAAGTATTGTTGCTTTTATTCCTATATGCTATCTTATAAAAAAATACGGATTGTTTTCTGAACAAAAAAGAAAAAACTTCTCAGATAGTAAGGCTTTTAAAGTTATATCTATGATATATGGGTTAACTTATTTTTTCGATGCTCTTATAACTGCAGCAAGATTTGATTTGTTTGCATCATCTGAACTTTTTCCGGGTAAAGATATGACCTTTTTCCTTGTCGGTTTAATTGTTGTTTGTTGTTTTTTATCACATTCAGGGTTGGGCGGTCTTTCAAGGGCGAGTACTATTTTTGTAATAATAGTAGTTTCTGCAACAACCTTTGCATCATTTACCTTGATTCAGGAATTAGATTATCTTAACTTTACCCCTCTTTTTGAAAACGGAAAAACAGATTTCATTAAAGATAGTCTTTTCTTTTCTATTCAGGCATCTGAAATAGGTGCAATACCTCTTGTTGTATCTAATATAAAAGGTAACCTTAAGAAAAACTATGTGCTTTGGAGCGTATTGAGTGCATTGTCTTTTTCGGTTATATTGTTTTTTGTTGTAGGCACTTTAGGCGAATTTGCAGATACTCAGCTTTTTCCGAGTTATGCTGCCATTTCTCTTTCTGAATTTGGACTTTTCGAAAGGTTAGATGCTTTGGAAACTGCTATATGGATTTTATGTATCGTTGTAAAGCTTACGTTTTTTGTTTATATAATTGTTCAAACGTTTTCCTTCAGCTTCAAAAAAATAAGTAAGCATAAATTTATTTTTTCTGTTTTGGTAGGTGTGGTTATAGCTTCAATTCTTGTTTTTGTTTCTGGTAATATTGTTCGTTTCGGATTTATTTCATCTGCTGTAGTTGCAATTGGTGTTTATGTTGTCCCTGTTATAATTCTACCTGCGATTCTTATAGGGGTTAATATTATTTATGATAGGCGTGAAAAAGATGAGAAAATTTAAAGTTACAATAGCCTTAATTTTATGCATTTTATGTGTGCTGTTTTTTTCTTCCTGTGAAAAACCCGGTACCGAGCTTTCGGAATTAATGATAATGCAGGGGATTGGTATTGATTTTGAGAACGGTATTTATACTGTTACCGTTGAGATTTTAAATAACGAGCAAAGTGGTAGCCCCGGTGGAGACGGTACCAGTGAAAACAAAACAAAGGTTTATTCTGCAAAAGGCGAAACTATTTCAGAAGCTCTCAGAAAGCTTACTGAAAAAAGTGGTAACGAGCCACTTTTTGCTCACAACCGTGTAATAGTTTTAGGCGAAAAAACAATAACACGTGATTTGCGTGATATAATAGATTTTTTTGAAAGGGATTATGATTCAAGAGTTTCTCAGCTTATCTGCGTTGCTAAAGGTTCTTCTGCTGAAGACGTTATAAGGGCAGAGCTTTTTAAAGATGGTGTAAAATGTGAAATTTTAGAAAATATGCTTGAAGAAGGCTATAAAAACTCAATAATTCCACGTGTTCGTATAATTGATGCTGTAAATCATCTAAAAGATGTAACTTCGGGACTTTGTGTGCCTGCAGTGAGAGTTCAGAAAAACGGTGAAAATGAAAACTATTTTTTAGACGGTTGCTGTGTTTTCGGTTTTGATGGTAAATTCTTAAAATATATAGACTCTGATACAGCCCAAGGTCTGGCATTTCTAAATGATAGTGTAAAGGAAGGGTATATAACTGCCGATATTTCTGATAAAGGGAAGGCAACTTTATTAATAAACAAGGGTAAAACCGATTTTGAAATTGTAGAAGAAGACGGTGTTTTAAAATATAATATGAAAATCAGACTTTCCTGCGATTTAGATGAAATTGAAGGTCAGGAAAATTTTAAAAATGATACCGAAATATTAAATGCACTTAAAACAGGTGTTGGTGAATCTGTTTGCAAAAAGGTTGAAAATACGTTTATAACTTTGCAAAACACCCCGTCATCAGACGTTATCAGATTTGGTAAAAGGCTTCGACTTGATAATTTGCAGTTATATAACATTCTTTGTGATGATTGGAGCAATATTTTTCCTGAAATAAAGCTTACCGTAACCGTTGAAACAACTATAAGAAGAATAGGTGAAGAAACATTTAACAGCCGTAAAATATCGTAAGAAAACTAATAATAATTATGTGTGAATATTGTATTTTCCTGACGTTTTTGGTATTATGAAAACACCATAGCTTATAGGGTGATAATATGTATTCATTAGGTATTGATATAGGTGGTACAAAATGTGCTGTAGTTTTAGGTAAAGATGAAATACCTGAAAATATCGGTGGTTTTATAATAGATAAAATAAAATTTCCTACGGACGTTGAACGTGGTTATAAAGAAATAATTAAAGATATTCTTTTGAAAGCAGATGAATTGCTCTCAAGAAATAATGTTAAAAACAATGAACTTATTGGTGTAGGTATAAGTTGTGGTGGGCCTTTAAACAGTAAAAAAGGTATTATAATGTGTCCACCTAATTTACCCGATTGGGATAACGTGCCGATAGTTGATATTGTAAGCGACCATTTCGGTGTTAAAGCGATTCTTCATAATGATGCAAATGCCTGTGCAGTTGCTGAATGGCGATTTGGTGCAGGCAGAGGATATAATAACCTTGTTTTTCTCACCTTCGGCACCGGTATGGGAGCAGGTCTTATTCTTGATGGTAAGCTTTACACAGGCACTAATGACGGTGCAGGTGAAGTGGGTCATATAAGGCTTTCAGAAGACGGGCCTGAAGGCTACGGTAAAAAAGGCTCGTTTGAAGGCTTTTGTTCAGGTGGTGGCATAAAGAAATCAGCTGAAGCAATTGCTTTAAAATATCTTAATGGAAATAAAAAAAGTATTCTGTTCAACAACGAAGAAGATATAAAAAATCTTACAGCTGAAAACGTAGCAAAGGCTATGTATAAGGGCGATGAGTTCGCAACTGAAGTTTACGAAAAATGTGCTGAGTATTTAGGTCGTGGACTTTCTGTTATAATTGATATAATTAACCCCGAAGCTATTGTTATAGGTAGTATTTTTGAAAGAAACGAAGACTTCTTCCAAAACAAAATAAAAGAAATTATAGAAAAGGAAGCCCTTGTTGATAATGTAACAAGCTGTAAAATAATTTCTGCTGAATTAGGTGACAGTATAGGGGATTTTGCGTCATTAGGATTGCTTTTTTGAGGTGTAAATATGAAAGATAACGTTAAAACTATTTGTAGTAAACTTTTTATAAGATATCCTAAATTAGAAAATAGTAAAAAGGATTTTTTAGCTGTTTTTGATTACATAAATGAATGTTATAACGAAAATGGTAAGCTTCTTGTATGTGGTAATGGTGGCAGTGCTGCTGACAGTCAGCATATAGTTGGCGAGTTGATGAAGGGTTTTATTCTTGAAAGAGAATTGCCTTTGAACGAAAAAGATATTTTCAAAAGCTATGGTGCAGAAACTTTAGGAAACGCTTTGCAGGGAGCTTTACCTGCAATTTCCCTGGTAAGCGAAACAGCTCTTATTACTGCTATAAGCAACGATTGCGAAGGCGATACTGTTTTTGCTCAGCAGGTTTACGGACTTATGAGAAAAGATGACGTGCTTCTGTGCCTTTCAACCTCAGGTAATTCACAAAACGTTGTAAATGCTGCAATTACTGCTAAGGTTAAAGGTGGCAAGGTTGTTTCGATAGTAGGTGCCAATGGTGGCAAATTATCAGAGCTTTCTGATGCAGTAATTAAATTACCGTCAACAATAACGGCAGAAATACAGGAATACACTTTACCTGTTTACCATACACTTTGTGCAATGCTTGAAGCAGAATATTTTGAAGATTAATAAAAAATATTAGAAAATCTCTATTTATTTAGTGCAATAAACAGAGATTTTAAATTTCTCTTGAAAAGTGATTTTTATAGGTTTATAATAACCCACGGATTTTTAGATAAAAGGGGTGCGTTATGAAAACTTTTCAACCAAAATTGTTTTCAACAATGAAAAAATATTCAAAGCAACAGTTTGTAAAGGATATAACAGCAGGTTTAATTGTTGCTATAATCGCTTTACCACTTTCGATTGCGCTTGCTCTTGCATCGGGTGCAACACCTGAACAAGGTCTTTATACTGCAATAGCAGCAGGGTTTGTGATTTCTTTCCTGGGTGGTAGCCGTGTTCAGATTGCGGGTCCTACAGCAGCTTTCGCATCTATTGTTGCAGGCATTATTGCAACAAACGGATTTTCAGGTCTTGTAATTGCTACTATACTTGCAGGTATAATCTTAATTTTAATGGGTGTATTTAAGTTAGGCAGCCTTATAAAATTTATACCCTTTACAATTACAACAGGCTTTACGTCAGGTATAGCCGTTACTATTTTAATAGGTCAGATAAAAGACTTTTTTGGCCTGACCTTTAACGAAGCTCCTATTGAAACTATTGATAAAATCAAAGAAGTTGTTTCGTGCTTTGGTACAATAAATATTGAGGCAACTATTATTGGTGCAGTTTCTCTTTTGATTCTTATTGTCTGCCCCAAGTTTTTAAAGAAAATTCCTGCTTCACTTATAGCAATTCTTGTTGCTGCTTTATTAGTTAAAGTTTTAAATCTTAACGTGTTTACAATTGGCGACCTTTACGAAATTTCATCAGAATTACCCAAACCATCAATTCCATCGTTCTCTTTTGAGACTGTAAAAGCTGTTATTCCAGATGCTTTTACAATTGCACTTCTTGCAGCAGTTGAAAGTCTTCTTTCTTGTGTTGTTGCCGATGGTATGGTGGGTAGCCGTCATAATTCAAATACAGAGCTTATAGCTCAGGGTGCCGGTAATATCTGTTCAGCTCTTTTTGGTGGTATCCCTGCAACGGGTGCAATTGCAAGAACGGCAGCAAATATCAAAAATGGTGGTAGAACACCTGTAGCAGGTATGGTACATGCAGTTGTTCTTCTTGTTGTTCTTTTAGTGGCAATGCCCTTGGCTTCATATATACCTATGCCTGCAATTGCTGCAATTCTCTTTATGGTAGCTTATAATATGAGTGAATGGAGAGAATTTGTTTCAATTGTAAAGCATTCACCCAAGAGTGATATTCTTGTTCTTGTTTTAACTTTTGTTCTTACAATTGTGTTTGACCTTGTTGTTGCAATTTGTGTAGGTATCGTTCTTGCAACTCTTCTCTTTATGAAGAGAATGAGTGATGAAACAAACGCTTACGGTTGGAAAGAAATTGATGAGTCTGACGATAAAGACAGTATAGGATTAAGAACAATTCCCGATGGTGTTACTGTTTTTGAAATAACAGGACCTATTTTCTTTGGTGTTGCAACTAAGTTTTCTGACAGTATTTTAAGAGCAGATAAAACAAAAAAAGTTCTCGTTCTTCGTATGAGAAGTGTTCCTGCAATTGATGCTACGGGTATACACGCTTTTGAAACGATTTTAGACAGCCTTGATAAGAAAGGCATACAGCTTGTTGTTTCACATCTTAATGAGCAACCGTTAAAGGTTCTTAAAAAATCAGGTGTTTATAAAAGAATTGGTGCAGAGAATTTCTGCCCCCATATTGATAATGCTTTAAAAAGAGCCGAAGAGCTTGTGCAGGTATCAAAAAGTATATAAATTCAATGGAAATTTAACCGAAAATTACAAAAAACTGACCGAAAATTACATTTCGGTCAGTTTTTTCTTTTTTTATGGCATAGTATAAGCGAGGTGATAACAATGTTGAATTTAATAGAAAATGAAACATACGAAAATGAAAACAACGGCAACAAAACCGAAAAGACCAATAAAGTTTTAACAACAGTTTTTTCTGTTTTAGGTTCAATACTTTTAGGTATAGGTGTAACAATCCTTTTAGTTGGTCTGTGGGAAAGATTTCCTTTAACAGGTAAAATGATAATCTCATTTTTACCTATGTTAATAGGACAGGGTGCAGCAATTTTCACTTATATTAAAAAACGTGAAAACATAATGTGGCAAGAAGGAGCTTCCATTATATGGACAATAGGCGTAACTGCTACGGTGGGTATGTTCAGCAACCTTTTTGGCATTCATTTAGGTGTTCTTAATTGTTTGCTAATAGATGCATTACTTACTTTACCAATAATGTTTTTCTTTAATGCGTCAATACCACTTGCTTTTTACTATTCAGCTGCTATTGCAGGCTCTCTCGGTATTACAAGTATGCTTGACAGTAATTTATGGAGTGCAGCATCAGTTGTTCTTCTTATGATACCCGGTTATTTATTTACTTATAAAAACACCCGTTCAGAAAAGAACGTAAGGTTTGAGTATTGCAAATGGCTTTCAGTTATAGCAGCAATAGTAAGTACAATCGCTTGTGGAATTATTCTTGATTGCGAAAGCATAGCTCTTATGATAGTCGGTGCATTGTTCTTATGTCTTTACTGTCTTGATAAAAAAGAAACCTGGGCATCACCTTTCTACCTTTTAGGTGTTGCAGGTAGTGGTATTATTACCGTAGTATCAACTTTTTCAACAATGGTAAACGAACATTGGCAGGTATGGAGTAAAGATTATATTCCCGAAAGCATATTCGGCTTGATGATATGTGTTTTCTTAATCATATTTGGATTTATCAAAGGTTCAGAAAGCTTTGAAAAAAACAAATCAAAAACTGTTTTCTGTATAGCAAGTGTTTTGGGTCTTACAGTAAATATGGTAGCATCTTTGACCTATAAGATTCCTGTAATGGCAATGGTGATTTCATTAAGCTTTTTTACAATAACTGTTGTTCAGGCTGTAACACTTATAGTAAAGGGTGCACAGCAAAGAAAATATTTCTCATTAAATATCGGTCTTGGAATGATATTTGCTCTTATATTCTTTGCTCTTAACAGCTACTATAATGATCCTTTAATTATGGGTATTGCCTTTATAGTATGTGGTTCGGTTTTATTCATTGCAAATTATTTTATAACAAAACATACACCGGCAACGGTTTTAAATGAAACTACACAGGAGGTAGAAACTGATGAAAAATAACAAAATGAAAATCTTTTTAATAATTATAATAATTATTCAGTTAGCCGTTCCCGTAACAATGCTTATAAATTATAAAATAAAAACAGATGAGTTTAACGCTAATTATCAAGAAATTGTAGTATTAATTGATGGTGTTTATTGTAATGAAGATAGCTTTACTATTTACAGTAACGGTAAGAGTGATCTGTACAATCAGAAATACGTGGTTTTTGAACAGGTTGAAGAAGGCTTTTATCGTTGGAAAAAGACAGATAAAAAACCCGAAAATAATATATATGTTTCTAATTATTATAATGATGAAGATATAGGTTACATAGATTACAGAAAGAATCAGATGCCTGAGAATTATGTGTGGTTTGATTTGGAAAGTACAACACTTTATCATAGATGGCAGGAGATTGATAATATTGATGATGGTCTTTGTAAAGGACCTGTAACTCAGGCTTATATGGTACTTAAGGTATACAAGGGTATGTATGAAGTAAAAGAAGTTTATATTAACTCAATACCCCTTGATGAGTATTTCAGTAAGGTTGAAAACGGTGAAATAGATGTTGAAAGATTCGATTATATTTATAAGGATTATGAAGACGATTATTACGAATACTATGATGAAGAATTAGGTGAATATGTAACTGAGCCATACCCTGCATAAATAGAGATAATTTAAATACAAAAATAAAACGCCCTCACTTCAAACGAAGTGGGGGCGTTTGCTGAATTAGTTTTAAAACTCAATTTCGATTTCGTGTTCACCGATATCTGTTTTAAATTCAATATCGTAGCCGATATTACCGGGTAGCTCGATTATTTTATACTTGCCGTCACATTCAATCTTTTTAGGTTTTCTGTCAACGTAAACAACGGTAGGAACCTTGTATTTTTTATCCTGAATGTATTTAAGTTTGAATTCACCATCTTCATGGTCGTATTTGTATGAAACAATTTCACCTGTAACAGCCTTGGGACGAGGTCTTGTAATAACCTTCATAAAGTCCTGCTTGAACATATCGTCAAAGTAGCACCAATAAGTGTTACTCCATTTATATGAATCAAATTTATCCTGTAAGAATCTTATGTGAGGATACCAACCGTCGCCTTCAGCACAAGAACCCCATTCGCCGACAAGACAAGGAACACCGAGTCTTTCCTGCGTTCTTCTGTGTTCGTCAAAAATTGAACCTACACGTGAGTTACTTGCGTATTTATAAGCAGGTGTATCAACCATAAGGTCGTAAGCGTGAGGAGCGAAAAGCTGCTGAGTTTCTCTTTCACCGTTTACAGTAACTGGTGTGTTGCAGCAGGGTATACCCATATTTGAGTAATAGTTGTTTTCCATAAACATAATACCCTTGTCGGTAACTTCTCTTACTGCAGTTGCCATTTTACTAACAAATGGTGAATATCTCTCAACATCAAAACGCTCAACGATAGGAGCGCATTTATCGGTAATAGTTTTTAAAACCTCACCTGAATACTGGTCAAGCGCCTTGGGCTTTTCGTCGCTGAATAAACCAACCTTAGCAAGCTCAAGAAGATTAACTCTTTTATCTGTAACTGAGTTTTTAACAAGATTCTTTATAAGTGTTCTGAAAATTCTTCCACCATCTGCACCGGGGAAAGGCTCGTTTAAAAAGTCAAAACCTAATAAAGCGGGTTTATCTTTAACTGCTTCTGCAAGATGCTTCCACATATCTGCAAAATAATCCTGTAAGCCTTTTTTGTTGTACTGAACGTTTGCCCAGAAATTATCAAATGCTCTGAAGCAAGCTCTTCCGTAAAAATAAGGTTCTGCCCATACTGCAAGGGGTTTTGTGGGTGTGTAGCAGTCGGTAATTGTTGCCCAACGAGGAGCACCGTCACCGTAGCAATATGATGAATAAACGTCCTGATGGCAGTCGAGGTAAACGTATGCACCGTATTCTTCTGCTTTATCAAGAAATTCACAAATTGATTTTACAAGTTCTTCGTTATATTTCCCCGGAACAGGTTCCATCATACTCCAGGTGAAGCCTAAACGGATAACGTCGTAGCCTCTTGCTCTGAATTCTTCAAAAGGGAAATTGTCTGCGTTTGTTGCAAGACCGGGCATTGCTTTATCAAAATCTCTTTTGTCACAAATGTTCATACCACTGAGTATACGTTCTCTGCCGTGTTCGTCAACAAGTCGCATACCGTCAACTAAAATTCTGTCCATAATATTCTCCTTTTAAAGCTTAGTTTACTTTGTTGTAACTTCTGTTGAAATGGGTTCTGAAAGAGTGTTCCAGAAGCTGCCTGCAAAAACATCAACGGTGTATTCCTTGCCTGAATCAAGGTCGTCAAAAGTTATTGAAAGCGTTTCGGGCATATTGTAGAAATAATATTCGCTCCAGAGACAAGACTGTTTAACGATTGTTTTAGTTGCTTTTTCTTTAACAACAACCTTATAATCGTTAACGTATTCGTCATCACTCTTTGCCTGTGAGAATGTAAGCTTGAAGCCTTTTTCGTTAACATCTGAAACTTCAAGAAGTGCATCATCTGTAAAGTAAGGGGCTTTTGTTGTTTTGTATCTTGCGTCTGTATATTTAAAGCTTTCAGGGTTCCATGGCTCATCGATTTCCCAAACGAATGGGAAGAAGTTGTCTGTAAGAACGTCATATGGATAAATTCTTACTCTGCCGTTTTCGTCAGCTTCAACTAAAAGCATTTGTGCACAATCTGCTTTGTTGGGTGGAACTGTGCCGTAGTATTTGTCAAATTCGTCAAGCTCAAAATATGAAAGAGAGCCTGTACCGAGAGCTGTGAAATGCTTCTGGAAAATTGAACGTGGGTCATTGATCGGTACATGTGAGTGACCTGAGAAGTCAATAACCTGTGGGTAATCCATAAAGGTTGTATAGAATTTTTCATCTGCCCAATAAATACTACCTGAAACAGTATCTGTAATATGTGGGTGTTGGAAGAAGAAAATAGGCTTCTTCGGGTCTGCCACACGAGCTTCTTTAAGAGCTTTTTTTGCAAATTCAACCTTATCATCTTCAAATTCACAAGCGTGTGAGCAGGTCATACTGATAAAATGGAATCCGTTGATAACCCTGTGATTGTCTACGGGCATATCAAAAATCTCTTTAAATAATTCGTGGGCTTTTTCAACACCACCACCATGATATTCGTGGCTTGCCATCATAAGACAATATTGTGTTTCTTCTTTGCAATATTTATCAAGAGTGGCTTTGAATTTTCTCATCTGAGTTTCTGAACCACTGTTTGCAAAGTCGCCGACAGCATAAATAGCATCAAGCTTTTTATAGTTTTCACTATTTTCGCTTAAACGGTAGGCAATTTGTAAAGCCTTAGCCATTCTTTCTTCTTCAACACACTGTTCGTCTTTATAGTGAATATCACTTACTACCATAAATCTGAGAGCAGGTTTAAAATCTTTTTGGAACATAACAGAGCCTCCTGAAATTTCACGGATAATAACCGTAAATTATATCATTTTAATTGTACCACTGTTGTAGGTTTAATTCAATTGTAAAAACAAACAATTACATACAATAAAATATGTTAAAAAGTTTCATATTTTATGTTTATTTTTGATTTGGGTTATGATATAATAGTAAAAACAAACAAAAGGAGTTTTAAATATGAAAATTGCAAAAGATACAATTATCGGTGATATACTTGATGCTGCTCCCCAGACTGCACCTTTCTTTTTAGAAATGGGTATGCATTGTCTCGGTTGTCCTGCTTCAAGGGGCGAAACTGTTGAAATGGCTTGTATGGTTCACGGTGTGAATGCCGATGAGCTTGTAGAAAAAATCAACAAATTCTTAGGTGAATAATGGCACAAAACCTTACACCAAGGCTTAAAGCCGCTGCTTCTCTTGTAAGGGGCGGCGGCATTCTTGCTGATATCGGAACAGACCACGGTTATTTACCGATTTATCTTGTTGAAACGGGTAAAATTAATAAAGCCATAGCAGCCGATATAGGCAAAATGCCTTTAGAAAATGCAAGAAAATCTGTAGAACAATTTAATCTTACCGATAAAATATCTTTACGACTTTCAGATGGCTTGAAAAGCTTCTCACCTGACGATGCGGATGAGTTTGTTTTTGCAGGTATGGGTGGAACTTTAATTGCCGAAAAGCTTGCAGAAACACAGTGGCTGAAAAATGAAAAATATCACTTTGTTTTTCAACCTCAAAGCAGGGCAGAAGAATTGAGACAATTTTTATTTGAAAACGGATTTCAGATAGAAAAAGAGATCGCAACCCACGAGGGCAAACGTTTTTACATAGCCTTAAGCGCTTTTTATAACGGTAAAAAACAAAATTATACATATGCCGATTGCTTTCTGGGTAAGCTTGAACCTACTGAAGATGCAAAGCACCATATAGAAAAACAAATGGCAAGGCTTTCGGACCGTTATAACGGTGGATCTTGTAATGAAGTCGAAAGTAAAACTCTTTTTGAAACTATAGAAAAATTAAAGGAATTTATAAATGACTGAAACAATAGCACAAATTATTGGCTTCGGTGGTGCCGCAACAAACTGCCTTTCATTTCAGCAAAACAAAAGAAAACGTATTATAGCAATTCAGATTGTAGCAGCAATTCTTTTTATAATCCATTACATACTTTTAGAGGCTTATTCGGGTGCTGCTTTAAACTTTATAAGCCTTTTACGTTCTTTTGTGTTTATAAACAATGATAAAAAATGGGCGAAAAATCCTGTATGGCTTGTGATTTTTATTGTTATCAGTGCTGTTGCAGGTATATTGACCTGGGTGGATTGGTATTCATTCTTACCATCAACAGCAATGATACTTACCACCATCAGCTATTGGCTTAAAAGCGAAACAAAAATCCGTCTCGTTACCTTTCCGAGTTCGCCTTGTTGGCTCGTTTATAACGTTATAACACATTCAGTAGCAGGTATAGTAACAGAGTGTGTTGTAATGACTTCTATTATCATAGCAATTATCAGATACGACATTTTGAAAAAAGAAAAGGGTAAGAAAAAAGATGAAAATAACAGTTAAAGATATTTACAATTGCCTCAATGATTTTGCACCGTTTTCAACTCAGGCAGAGTGGGATAATTGTGGACTTACTATAGGCTCTTTTGAAAAAAATGTTTCAAAGATATATATCGCTCTTGACGTAACTTCAAAGGTTATTGATGATGCAAAAGCTTTTGGTGCAGACCTTGTAATTACTCATCATCCTATAATTTTTAACCCTGTTTCTCATATTACAGACGAAACAATACTTTACAGTGCAGTCATCTCAGGAATGAGTTTTATCGGCTATCACACTTGCCTTGACAAAGCTGTGGGTGGCGTCAATTACTGCCTTGCCGAGTCTGTGGGTATTAAAAATCTAACGGATACAGCTGAAGACGACTTCCTTAAAATCGGTGAAGTTGATGCTGTATCTGCTGAAAAGTTTTCATTAAAATTAAAATCCGTTTTAGGTGGTGGAGTAAACTATACCGATAACGGAAAACTTATTAAAAAGATTGCTGTCTGCTCAGGGTCAGGTGGCGATTTCGTAGGTCTTGCAAAACAAATCGGTGCAGATGCGCTTCTTACAGGTGAAGCAAAGCACCATGAGCTTTTGCTTTCAATAGAAGCGGGTATATCATTGTTTTCTGCAGGACATTTTGAAACTGAAAACGTTGTTTGTAAAAAGATAAAAGATGTGCTTGAAAGTGATTTCAGCAACCTTGAAATCAAAGTTTCAGAAATAAAATCACCTGTAAAATATACGTATTGAAGGATTAAATAATGGCATTAGATGGTATTTATATCAATTTTTTAGTTACCTCGGTAAACGAACTTCTTTCGGGTGCAAAGGTAGATAAAATTCACCAACCATCTAAGAATGAGTTGGTGTTTATAATGCGAACAAGGGCAGGAATGCATAAGCTGTATTTTACAGCAGATGCAAACAGCCCTCGTTTTTGCGTGGTTGATTCTGTGCCTGAAAACCCTCAGACACCACCAATGCTTTGTATGCTTTTCAGAAAACGTCTTGTAGGTGCAACTCTTTTAAACGTTGAGCAACATGGACTTGACAGAACAGTTTTTTTCAATTTTGATGCCGTAAACGAAATAGGTGACCGTGTTAGACTTACTTTAGTTGTTGAAATTATGGCTCAACACAGTAACGTTATTCTTTTTGGTGAAGACGGCAGAATCGTAGATGCTTTAAGGCGTGTTGACAGTGAAACATCTTCTTATCGTCTTGTTTTACCCGGTGCACAGTATAAATTACCACCACCACAGGAAAAAACAGACATAAGAATAGCTGAACCACAGGATATTTGTGAAAATATTTTCAGCTTTTCTAACCAACGTCTTTCTTCTGCGATTTTAAAAACCATGCAAGGTGTTTCACCACTTGTTTCAAGAGAAATAGCATATAGAGTTACTTATGACGATAAAAGCGTTGCTGATTTAACAACTGAAGAAAAAATGTCGTTGCTTTGTGAGATAAGTGCATTAAAAACTCTTGTTTTAAACGGCAACGTAAAACCTGCAATGGTGCTCGATGAAAATAACAAGCCGTTAGAATTTTCTTATATGCCCATAACTCAATACGGTAGCTCTTACAGGCTTATAGAAAAAGAAAGCGTTTTCTCGTTATTAGAAGGCTTTTATTCTGAACGTGACCGTGTTCTTCGTACACGTTCAAAGGGTACAGAGCTTTTTAAACAGCTTGATACGGTAATAGAAAGAATATCGAGAAAATTAAATAACCAACGTGAAGATTTGCGTAAATGTGAAGACAGAGACGAGCTTCGTATAAAAGCTGAGCTTATAACAGCAGCTCAGTACAAATTGAAAAAGGGTTGTAGTGTTTACGAAGTAGAAAACTATTATGATAACAATGAAATAGTTAAAATAAATGTTGATCCGGCCCTCTCTCCGTCACAGAATGCACAAAAGCTGTATAAGGATTACAGAAAAGCCTGTACTGCTGAAAATATGCTTATAAAGCTTATCGAAGAGGGCGAAAATGATTTACTTTACCTTGAAACAGTTAAAGATATGCTTCTTCGTTCAACCCTTGAAAGAGAGTTTGGCGAAATTAAAGATGAGCTTGTTTCACAAGGCTTTTTGAAATCTAAAAAGAACGGCAAAAAGCAGATGAAAAAACAAGCTCTTGCACCACTTGAATTTAAAACAAGTCAGGGTCTTACGGTTTTAGTAGGCAGAAATAATGTTCAGAATGATAAATTAACATTTAAGGTGGGCAAAAGGGGAGATATGTGGCTTCACTCACAAAAATGCCCCGGCTCTCACGTGCTT
>JAZOSL010000042.1:0-9230 GCA_045657085.1 Acutalibacteraceae bacterium
TAACAATTCGGCAGGTGAAGCCTGGTCGGTAAGTGATTTAGTAAAAAAGTTTGAACCGTATATAAATGATTCGGGTTACGTTCTTTATAATCCCAGCGAAAAAGGCGAGGGACTTAATGCTGCAACAAACCTTGCTTCAATTTACGGTTGGCTACCTGTGCCCACCGGGTTGGAGGATATAGCCCGAGAAGTTGGTCTTGAACTTAAAGAAGATTTTTCAGATGATGAGTATAATATTGATTTTCAAAAGAATTTCTTTAAAAAGTACAAGGATGAATTTGAATATAAAGCAATCGTAAGCCTTAAATACGAATGCACGGGGTTAAGGGACCTTGCAATTCAACAAGGATTTTATACCTTTTATATCGATGACGATGAAGACACAACTTCATTACGTGAAAAAATAATCAAATATGCAGGGGCAAACGTGCCTGTTTTAGGTTGGGCAAAATATGAGTTGCCATATGTTACCCAGGCATCTGAGAACGGTAATATGGTAATACCTTCGGACCATAGCCACAACAACAGCTTTCTTGCATCCTTTGAATGCGAAATGATTGAACAAAAGCACGATAAACCCAACAAATATATTGATACTGAAAAGCATTATTGTGCATTGGTTTTCAGTGATGGTGACAATATCCAATGGATTCAGAATGGTTATAAAGAGTATTTCGAAAAGCTTTCGTTGGAAACTGATTTCCCTATGACCTGGTCATTCTCACCATCTCTTTATGAGTTTTCACCAATAACGGCAAAAATGGTGTATTCTTCTGCAACAAAAAATAATTATTTTATTGCAGGTGTTTCGGGTGCAGGGTATATGCATCCTACTGAATATCCTTTATATGCAATTGACGAATTTACTGATATCACTGCATCAGCTATGTTAAAAAACGATTTGGAATACGTTTCAATTCTTGATTCAACCCCAAAGAATTTTATTGACGATAAAGTTCTGGAGCACCGCTTAGGCTTTTATGCCCGTTACGATAATATCAAAGGTGGCGTTTTGAATCTTGATCCTGACAGATATCAGGGTGGTGAAGGTAAAGTTTTTTTTGTTAACGGTAAGCCTTTTGTAAGTAACCGATTGTCGTTATGGCATCCCGACGGTGAAGGGGCTTCAGTTACCGAAGAATGGTTAAACCAACAAGCTGATATTGTCAATTCATATCCTGCAGACATGGAAACTATAAACGGTTATAGTATAATAAATATTCATCCTTGGAGTATCAGTATAGAAAATCTCGAGTATTTTGTAAGTCAGCTTGACGAAGATGTTCAACTTGTTACAGTTGATGAGTTGTTGACTTTAGTAGATAACAATATCCCACACAAAACAGATACTCCTGACAAATAATAAAAAACTGTTGTTCAATTTTGGCTTGAACAACAGTTTTCTTTTTTATAAAACATCTTCTAATGTAGGCATTGAGTTTTCAGCACCCATACGGCTTACGGCAAATGAACCTGCTTTATTGCCTTTTTCACAGGCTTTTTCAATGTTTTTGGTATTTATATATTCTAAAGCTAAAGCTGCTGTAAAACAGTCACCTGCAGCAGTTGTATCTACAACATTACTCTTATATGCAGGGAAAAGCTTTAGTGTTTGTCCGTCCCATACAGAACAGCCTCTTTCACCAAGTTTTAAAACAATGTATTTAGCAAGGCTTCTTTTTTTCAAAATTTCAGATGCCTTCAGAATATTTCCTTCAGTGTCAGGGTAAATATCGGTTAAAGCTTTTGTTTCACTTTCGTTAGGTGATAAGATTGTTACCCCTTGCATTTTTTCTAAATTAAAGCTTTTAGCCGGGCCACAGTCAACAACAGTTGTTATATTGTTTTTAACAGCAAAGTTCACACATTCCGTAACAACCTTTTCTGATGTTTCAAATTGAATGAGTAAAAGGTCGGTATCAGTGCTTATTTCATTAACAGCTTCGGTATAATTAATTTCGCTGTTTGCACCTTCGTAAACAACAATTCTGTTTTTGCCTTCACCGTCCAAAATTATAGCAGCAAGACCTGTCTGACTGCCATCGGTTGCAATGCCAGAAATATCAATATTGTTGTTTTTTAAGTTTTCTAAAAGCTTCTTGCCGTTACTGTCATCAGCAACTTTACCAATCATTTTAACCTTTGCCCCTAGACGAGCTAAAGCGGTTGCCTGATTGGCACCCTTGCCACCGTTAGCATAGCCGTAGGTTGTACCTAAAACGTTTTCACCTGTTTCGGGAACTTTTTCCATATTAAGAATTAAATCCATATTTATACTGCCGACAACAGTTGCATGAATGTTTTTATACATAAAAATTCACCCTAAAAATGTTTTAAAATCTTCAGCTGCCGTTTCAAGATTTTTATCCTTTAAAAACAATGCACTTGTGCCTAATACGAAAATATCTGCACCACAATTATATAATTTTTTACCGTTTTCAAGGCTGACATTACCATCAACTTCAATTTCAACAGTATCGTAACCCCATTGCTTTAAAAGTTCACGTGCTTTTGTTACTTTCCTTTGGGCACCTGCAAACATTTTTTGTCCTGCAAAACCGGGACTTACCGTCATAACAAGAAGCATATCTACGTATTCGATTAAAGGTTCAACGCTTTCAACGGGCGTTTGTGGGTTTATAGCAAGACCTGTTTTGCAACCTTTGTTTTTAATTGCTTCAAGCGTACGGTGAATATGTTTTTCAGATTCATAATGAACACATATTATATCATTTTCTGAAAGGTTCATTCGGTCAATGAAAAGTGAAGGTTCGTTAACCATCATATGGATATCCAATGGTATATCCGTTATTTTTTTTATAGAATTTATTAAGTCAAAGCCTAAAGTAATGTTTGGTACAAAAGCACCGTCCATAATATCAATATGAAGATAATCAATATTTGCTTTTTCCAAATCCTTTATAGCATTTTCAAGATTTAATAAATCTGCACACATAATTGATGCTGATAATTTTTTGTTCATTTGTGACCTCTCAAGCAATAAAATAATTAAATATCACTACAAATATTACCATACCAAAAGTTTTGTGTCAATGAATAACAAGAATGCGTGAATTTATATTTTAATTGACAGTTACGATATAAAATGTTACAATTTTTATAGTGCAATATATTTAAAAGGGGAGTGAGTTTTTATGCCTGAAACGAACACAGTTGTGCAGAACGTAAGGCGATATGTCGGTAAAAAAGAAACTATAGCTTATGTGCTTAATGACGTTGCTGCCAGCCTTAATATTGATGACTATAAAGAACGATATATTTACGACGTTGTAAAAATAGATTTCAATCTTCTGGCTATTCAAAACGTTGTTGCAACTGCATGGGACTCTGTGAACGATACTTTCATCGGTGTTATGGTTGACAAAACCAGAACTCGTTGGGGTAAATTCAGACCGTACGTTCTTTTGGGCGAAATACCGTTGACCGTGCTTGGTATGTGGTATTGGTTAATTCCATTTCTTTTTCCTGATACCCCCGGTGATTATCTTCCAAAGTGGATTTTTTACTTCGCGATGAGTATTATCACCGAAACTGCAACAACCTTTACAGCAGTTGCAAAGACGGGTTATCTTTCTACGATAACCCCAGAACCACTGGAACGATCGCGACTTATAGCCACAGCTAACGTTGCGTCACACCTTGTTGAAGATTTACCGAAACAAGCATTTGGTATTATTTATGACCTTGTAGCAAATAAAAAGATAAATATTCAATTACCAAAATTGTTTGCAGGTTTTGGTGTTGCTTGTGCAGCTGTTTCGGCTTTCTTTGCTCTTTATTTTGTTTTGAATTCTCGTGAAAGAGTTTCCCAATCAATCAGACAACCATCTGTTAAACATTGCTTTAAAGCTATAATTCATAACAAACCAATGCTTACTTACCTTGCGTCTTCCTTCTTGTCAGGCTTCAGCATAAGTAAGAGCAGAACCAATTTCTACATAGACGTTTTAGGTTCGGTTACGTGGAAAACTATTGTCGGCATTCCTGCATTCCCGATTAAATTCATTAGTTACAGCTTTGTTGAACCTTTAAGACGAAGGTTTTCAACTAAAGCTTTGTGGATATTTGAAGATGCCTGGACAGATATGTTATGGCTGACTGTTTTTGGCTTAGGTTCAATTAACGGGAACTTTAAAAAGAAACCGATTATTTTACCGATGATGGCGATCGAAGAAATATTAGAAATGTGTGTTTACGGTTTAAGGCGTGTTATCCCTGCCGAAATTAAAAATGAGGCACTGGATTATTGCGAGTGGAAGCACGGTTATCGTTCTGAAGCTATGACAGGCGTTTCTATGGATCTTATAGGAAAGCTCCAAAACGCTGTAATGAGTGGCGTAAACAACGTTGTTATGGGCAAAATCGGTTATGTTCAGGGTAGAGAAATCGGTACCCAGACAGATAAAACCAAATGGTGGATTTTTGCTTTGGGAACAGGTATTCCTATAATTTCTTCCTGTTTAGGTATTGTACCTAAATTCTTCTATCCCCTCTCAGCTGAAAAGAGAACGAAAATGTATGAAGAACTTACAGAACGTCGAGCAGCTATGGCAGAATTTATGAAAAATGCTACAGTTGAAGAAGTTCAGCAAAAAGGTCAAGAACAGCTTGAGGGTAAATTTGATTAAAATACACTTATTGCTTTATATATTAAGACAATAACGTAACATAAAAATTCATTATACATAAAACGGGTGGTTATGCTGATTTGTGCACAACCATCCGTTTTTAATAATTATGTGAATATCCTTAGAATTCCGGCGTGCTTATAATGAGATTAAAGATGCAAAAGAATATGAAAAGGTCATACGTGAAATACATAACAGTATAACTGACTATAAAAGGGAAGCAGAAAAAGTTTGGAGAGCACAAAAAGACGAATTTATAAAAAACGTGTACATAGCTTTAATCAAAGGAATTCAAAAAGAAAAACAAAGCATTCTTGACAGTAAAGATAAAGCACAAGAATTTAATAATTCATTATCAGCCTTAATGAACGATTATATTAATTTTTACGATAAGATATTAGATTGAAGTGAAATTGTTTACAGTCCGAACAACCCAACTAATAAAATAAAAAAGTGCTTTTGTGACGGTATGTTAATATAGACTCAGATAGAATGCAACCCGGATATTCTCGGGTTGCATTTATTTTATTTCAATGGTAAAATTGTAGTTGATAATTAACAGGGGAGTATAATGCTGTTATGTTCTCGCTGTGAAATTGTTATGTTTAAGATTTTGTTTAAAAAACTTCAATTGAATACAGAATTTTTCAGGAGAGAATAAATTAGTGAGTAGCTTGAAAATCGGCGTGGCAAGTGTCACTTTCAGAAATAAAACTGTTAATCAGGTAGTTGAAATTGCAAAAAATTCTGGCATTGAGTTTATCGAATGGGGTGGGGATATTCACGTTAAAACCATCGAAGATGCAAAACTCGCCAAAAAGCTTTGCGATAAAAATAATATTAAAATAAGTTCTTATGGTAGTTACTATAGAACGGGAAGCTCTGATAAAGTCGACTGGGAAGACGTTTGTAGAATTGCAAGCGAAATGGGTGCTTCTTCTGTAAGAATCTGGCTTGGTAATAAGGATAGCGAGATTTTCACAGAAAGTGAATATAAAGAGCTTTTAGAAGAAATGAAATTCCTTTGCAGTAAAGCAGAAGAATACAATCTTCTCGTTTGTCCCGAGTGTCACGATAACACGTTCAACAATAATACAGATGCCATATTGAAGCTGAAAAATGATTTGAATTGTGATAACTTTAAAACATATTTTCAATCACGGTATTTGAAAATTAATTATGATATAGACAGAATTGAAAAAACTTTTGATTTTATAGAGAATTTTCACGTCAGCTACCGTGATTTAAAGCTTGAGCAACGTTTTAAAAGAAAAGATAAAAACTATCTTGATAAATTGATTAAAAAGTTTATTTCGATGAATTTTAACGGCATTGTTATTATTGAATTTACTAAAGGGGCAAAGGAAAAGAACTTTATAAAAGATGTTCGTAAACTCAAAGCGTATTGAGGTGATTAAAATAAAAATCGCATTGTTCGGTGAAAATGAAAGTAAATTTTCTTTAGTTTATACACCATCTGTTTTAAAAAAATTATGTGAATACGGTGAGGTTTCAGAGAGAATAGACAAAAGTAATATTGAAATCCATAAAGAGTTTTTAAAGGATTGTGAAGTTGCTTTTGCAACATGGGGAATGCCTCAATTCACCAAAGAAGAAATAAAAAAATATATGCCCTGCCTTAATGTTGTTTTTTACAGTGCAGGGACAGTTCAGTATTTTGCAAAGCCTTTTCTTGATTGTGGAATAAGGGTTTTCAGTGCATCTTCTGCCAATGGTATTCCTGTTGCAGAATATACTGTTTCTCAAATAGTATTAGCCTTAAAGGGTTACTTTCAGGGGGCAAAAAGATATAAATCTTGTTTACCTTATTCCTGTATGCATACTCAGAATTGTGTTGGTGGTTACGGAGCTAAGGTTGGATTAATCGGTCTTGGTGTAATAGGTTCCGTTGTCGCAGAAAAACTAAAAGAATTTGATGTTTCTGTTTTGGGTTACGATCCGTTTATTAAAGAAGAAAGAGCAAATGAACTAGGTGTTATCCTGTGCGATATCGAAACAATTTTTAAAGAATGCGATGTTATCAGCAATCACCTTGCCAATAAAAAAGAATTGAAAAATATTTTAAACGGCAAATTATTTAAACTGATGAAACCACACAGTACGTTTATAAACACGGGCAGAGGTGATCAGGTTGATGAATTTGCTCTTGCCAAAAACTTATTGCTTCATCCATCAATAACTGCCGTTTTAGACGTTCTTAAGAATGAAAAAACTCCGTTTTTCAGTCCGCTGTTCTGGTGTTACAACGCAATTATTACACCTCATATTGCAGGAAGTCTGGGTAACGAAACCGAACGAATGGCAGATTATATGCTTGAGCAGTTTGATAATTACACAAACGGAAAACCAACTAAATATGAAGTAACAGAAGATATACTTGCAACTATGGCGTGAAAGGGGATAATTATGAATTTTAAAACAGCAGTACAACTCTATAAAGAAAATCCCACAAAAGAAGTTTTAAACGAGCTTGCAGAGAAGCTTCTTTCAGAAATGACTCTTAAAGAGAAAATAAAACTGATGCAGGGTCATGCTATGGGTGTAACTATTAAAAATGTTTTCTTGCGTGGTCGTTATTACAATGGTGAGGCTTATCCTGCAGGTGGTTGCAAAAGACTTGGTATTCCACCCGTTCTTTTTACCGATGGTCCTCGTGGTATTGTTATGGGTAAATGTACTTGTTTTCCTGTTTCGATGCTTCGTGGTGCAACCTTTGATGACGAGTTGGAATATGAAATCGGTCAGGTTATGGCTAAAGAAGCAAGTGCATTCGGTGCCAATTTATTTGCGGGTGTTTGCATAAATCTTCTTCGTAATCCAAGATGGGGCAGAGCACAGGAAACCTACGGAGAAGATCCTTTTCTGCTCGGCAAAATGGGTGTTGCTCTCACAAAAGCAATGCAGGAAAACGGAATTATCGCTTGTCCTAAACACTATGCGCTTAACAGTATTGAAGACCTGAGATTCAGTGTCGATGTTAAAGCCGATGAAAGAGCTCTCCACGAGGTGTATTTACCTCATTTTAAAAAGTGTGTTGATGCAGGTGCCATGTCTATAATGGGTGCATATAACAAGGTTAACGGTACTTACGCTTGTGAAAGTAAGGAGCTTCTAACTCATATACTTCGTGATAAATGGGGGTTTGACGGCTTTACTCTTTCTGATTTCGTTTATGGTATTTATGATGCTTCCAGAAGCGTTAAAGCAGGTATGGATGTTGAAATGCCATATACTTTCAGATATGCGTTTTTGAATAATGCACTAAAAAAAGGTAAGCTTACCGAAGCTGATATTGATTTATGTGCAGCAAGAGTTCTCAAAGCGCTTATTAAAACTTTACCTGAATATAAACATCAACCTAAGTCGGTTGTTCTTGCAAAAGAGCATACAGAGTTATCAAGAAAAGTTGCAGGAAAAGGTACAGTTCTTATTAAAAACGAAAATAAAACTTTACCTGTTGTTAACGGTAAAAAGATTGCTGTTGTAGGCAGGTATGCAGATAAGAAAAATGTTGGTGATCACGGCAGCAGTAACGTTTATAGCCCTTATACGGTTACTGCTTATCAAGGTATAAAAAAACGTTTCGGAGCAGATAATGTTGTGGTTTATAACGGTTGTGATACAGAGAAAGCAACTGAAGCTGTTAAGGATTGCGACTACATAATTGCTTGTGTCGGTAGCGATTATAAGCAAGAGGGTGAATTTCTTGTAAACCTTGGCAACATTAAACAGAAGCCTGTTGGTAAGGGTGGTGACAGAGTCGATTTAAGGGTGCCGGCAGAAGATGTCAATCTTATCAGAGCTATGTCAAAGACAGGTAAAAAGCTTGTGGTTAATATAATGGGTGGTAGCGCCTATGTCATTAAAGAGTGGACTGATTTAGCTGATGCAATTCTGTTCTCATTTTATAGTGGACTTGAGGGTGGTAATGCACTTGCAGATGTTTTAAGTGGTGACGTTAATCCCGGTGGTAAACTGCCTTTTACAATTGCAAATGAAGATGCTGATTATCCTTCATTTTTACGTATTGAAGACGAGAATCGAGAAATTGACTACGGGTATTACCACGGCTATACGTTGTTTGATAAAAACGGTATTGAGCCACAATATCCCTTTGGTTACGGTCTTTCGTATACAGATTTTGAAATTAAAAATATGGCAGTTTCAAAATCTGAAAACACAGTTGAGATTTCAGCAGATATTAAAAATATTGGTTCGGTTGATGGTGACGAAGTTTTGCAGATTTACGTTGCAAGTGAAAATTACGAAGCAGACAGACCTGTTAAACTTTTGAAAGGCTTTAAGCGAGTTACTGTAAAAGCAGGTGAAACTGTAAACACAAAAGTTTCGGTTGATATTGAAGATATAAAATTCTATAATGCCGAGAAAGGTAATTGGGAACTTGACAAGAGTTATACTATTCTTGCAGGTACAAACAGCAAAAATGCAGAATCTGTTGGAAGAGTAGATTTTTGAGGTTGGTGAATGGTATGACATTTAAAGAACGTAAAGCACAAGTGAAATCATATCTTGGTAAGACTGTTGTTATAGGTATCGACA
>JAZOSL010000043.1:0-3714 GCA_045657085.1 Acutalibacteraceae bacterium
AGTTTCTGTTGCATTTGCTTTCATTCTTGCAAGAGAATCTTCAATCTTACTTGTCTGAGTCTTGGGAAGACCGGGGAAGTTTTTGTAACGTTTTACGTACTCAAGCATTTCGGTGTCAACACCGCCGCCACCGTCACCCCAGCCGTAGCAGTACATAGATTCACCGATTGTTTCTTTATCGGTGTATTTTTTCCAGTTAACCTTAAGGGAGTCTGCTTCAACAGTACCAATAAAGTGTGTGGGGGGAACGATTGAGAATACCTTTGAACCGTCGGGACCTTCCCACCAGAAGGTGTTATACTGCCAGGGGTTAGTATCGTTCCAGATACCCATTTTATGTGTTACGAAATATTCAACGCCTGCTTTTTTAAGAATCTGAGGCATTGCATAGCCGTTACCGAAAACGTCGGGAACCCAGCATGTTTTAGGTGTAATACCAAAATTCTTCTCAGCAAAACGGATACCGTGAAGAAGCTGACGAACAAATGATTCACCTGAAACAAGGTTACAGTCAGGCTCTACCCACATAGCACCGATGTATTCCCATCTACCCTCTTTAATACGCTCTTTAACCTGCTTGTAAATAGCAGGGAAACGTTTCTCCATCTCAATATATGTAGGAGCTGAGCTCTGAGAGAAAATAAAATCATCATACTGCTCCATAAGACGAAGCATTGTAGCATGAGTTCTACCTAATTTACGAACATACTCCTTGTATGCCCACATAAATACGATATCAAGGTGAGAGTTACCTACGAGAGAAAGCATACCCTCTGATTTGTAGCTTGTATTGTTATAAACTCTATCCTTAAGAACCTTCTGTGCTTTAAGAAGACCTGCTTTGAATTCGTCACCGTCAAGGTCAAAGTTTACGTATGTAAACGCCTCTTTAAGAGCTGATCTTACAAGCTCTGCAAGACCTGTATCGTGAACAGGCATAAAGAGTGCGTTGAAAACTGCCTTGAAATCCCAATATACTTCTTCAATAATGGGGTCAACAACACCGATAAATGAGCAAGAAAGAGTTTTTACAGTTGATTCATTTGAATGTCATACGTAGTATGAATCAATATCAACGTCGTAATGCTCGTCACCCTTTGCACAATCTGTAAGAAGAACAGAGTTTCTAAAGGGATCAAGACCCTGATAAGGCTCACCGTTAAGAGAAAGAAGTGAGTCGCCACCAAAGTAAACGTTAAGAGTAACCTTTTTGCCCTTGAAGCGTTCAGGCATATCGAATGAGTTCTTAAAGAAAGCACTCCAACCGTTGTTACCCCAACGGTCACCAACGTTAAGCTCCTTCCACTCGTCATAGAAAAATTCGTAATCATCAATACCCTTATAGATACATTCCTTCATCTTCCATGCAGGAATTGTTTCAATATCGGTATAAATGCGTTTTTTAAGGTTTTTGATTTTAAGTGCTGCAACGTCGTCAAAAGAGAAAATACCTCTCTGTTTGCCCTTTACTGCATCACGCCAATCATCAACATGAGCATCCATAGCATCAAGTGCTGCTACAGCATCAATGTTTTTTATCTCAGCCAAAACAATCGTCCTTTCTTCAATCGGAACAAGGTACGTCTGCACCCATATTCCCCGATTTTATTACATTTTACAGTATAACATTATTATAATATAAATTGCAAGACAGAAAATAGAAAAAAACGGAAAACAGCAATAGTAAAAACACCTGACAACTATCACCCGACACGCATCAACCATCATTTTGCTACTTGCCATTATCTAGAAATGATGTATAATAATGTTATAAACCAAAAAGGGTGGTAAATATGAAATATATTGACAGAAAAGAAAAACTTAATTTCTACGTTGGCCTTTCAGGACAAAACATTGTTTATTCTTTTATTGGTGGCACTTTTTTCACCTATTTTATGACGGATATTGCAATGTTTCCTGCAGCAATAGTTTCAGTTTTACTTATTGTTATGAAGATTTGGGACGGAATCAACGATCCTCTTGTAGGTTCTTTTGTTGATAAACATCGTTTTAAAAACGGTGAAAAGCTTCGTCCGTTTTTAAGATACACTCCCCTTCCTGTAGGTATCTTCACAGTTCTCATTTTCCTAGTATTTTCAACTGCTGAAGATATGTTATGGCTTCGTCTTGCTTACTTCGTAATTATGTATATCTGTTGGGACATAGCTTATACTCTTCAGGACGTCGCAATATGGGGTATTACTGCTTCTGTTTCGCCAAATAGTGACGAAAGAGATAATTTTGTTAAATGGGCAAGAACTGTTGGCTCATGTGTTTACGGTGTTTTTGGTGGCCTTATTCCTATGGCAATAGAAATGGTTGCAAACACCACCAAAAAATCAATGGCACTTGTAACACTCGTTTTTGCTATTATTCTTGGCCTTGGTGGGGCTATGATAAGTATGCGTACATACAAAGCACAAGAAAGATTACGTGTTGTACCTGACAAACAGCAAGGCTCTTTACTTGAGAGCTTTTCGCTTCTTTTCAAAAACAAAATGCTTATGCTTGTTACACTTTCTAATCTTTTCGGTGCTTTAGGCTTTGGTGGTCAGCTTATGACTTATTTCTTCAAATACAAAATGCCTACCGACTTTTTAGGTGCAGGCAGTGCAATAGGTGCATTAGGTCTTACTACAATTTACGGTGCAATTACATACGGTCCCCAATTTTTAGGTATGCTTTTTGCAGATAAGCTTAAAAAGATTTTTAAGGGCTACGTAAATGCTCTTATCTTTATGCAGGTACTCAATATTGTTACACGAGTTATTGCTTTTGCTATAGGCTTTGACGGAATAAACATCTGGATAGGTATGCTTCTTATGGGTATAGGTTGTATTCCTATGGGTGCAGCATCAATTGCTCAGACTTCAATCTTCTGCGACAGTATTGATTATATGGAATGGCAGACAGGCAAACGTACAGAAGGTGTCACCTTCTCAATGCAAACATTTTTCACCAAAGTTTCAAGTGGTATCACTGCCGGTCTTGCAGCACTTTCACTCTCTGTTCTCGGATATAAAGCGATTGATGATTCTGCTGTTACGTTCCTTGGCACACAGACTCAGGCTTTTGAAACATGGATATGGCCCCTTGCAATGCTTACCCCTGCAATAGCTAGTCTTTTATACATTATCCCGTTACTCTTTATTCGTTACACACCTGAAAAACGTGCTAAAGTTGAAAGAGAGTTAGCAGAAAGACGTGCTAAGGAAAAAGTGAATTAAAATAAAATCAATGCCCTGCTGTAAAAAACAGCAGGGTTTTGTTTTTATCGAAAAAATAAAATAAAAATGAAAAAATATTGCCTGTTTTTTTATAAATATAATTTACTATTGGAAATATTTGTGGTAAAATTACGTTAATTATGTACATATGAAAGGACTTTTACTATGTTACTTGATAAAACACTTTACATCCCTGACTTAGGCGAAGTTGGTGTAGACAGTGGTTTTCATCTTCTTCCCGCAACTGAAGACGGTAAATTCGTTGCAGGTAAAAACGGTGTTGAATTTGTAGTTGCAACAGGTGACAACAAGGTTGAGTTTGTAAGCTTCGGCACACATACTCTTGCTTGTGTTAAATCTGCAATTGCTTACCCCGTTTACTACCCCGTTTACCCTGTTAAAACAGAGTACCCCTTAAAGGCTGTTCTTATGGACCTTGACGGTACAACTGTTCGTAGTGAAGAATTCTGGATCTGGATTATTGAAA
>JAZOSL010000044.1:0-5692 GCA_045657085.1 Acutalibacteraceae bacterium
CTGATTTCAGCCCGAAAGATGTTTACCGTGCAAGAAACTTAAGCAACTGGTCCATTAAAATCAATGCGATTGAAATAATTTTAACCATAATTGTTGCTATAATTATAGTCTTTGCTAACCTTTAAATTCTTTTTAACAAAACAAAAACCACCCTTATCGGGTGGTTTCTCATTTATAGATTAATTATGCCTTGTTAGCTGAACCGAAGAGTTCGATCTTTTCTCTTACAGTAGCCTTGATTGCTTCTGCGCCGGGAGCAAGAAGCTTTCTGGGGTCAAAACCTTTACCCTGAAGATCCTTGCCTTCTTCAATATATTTTCTTGTTGCTTCCTGGAATGCAAGCTGACACTCTGTGTTAACATTGATTTTTGAAACGCCGAGTGAAATAGCCTTCTTAATCATATCAGCAGGAATGCCTGTGCCGCCGTGAAGAACGAGAGGCATTGTACCTGTCTTTTCCTGAACTGCTGCAAGAGTTTCGAATGAAAGACCTGCCCAGTTTTCAGGATATTTACCGTGGATGTTACCGATACCTGCTGCAAGCATTGTTACGCCAAGGTCAGCAATCATTTTGCATTCGTCGGGATCTGCACATTCGCCGGCACCAACAACACCGTCTTCTTCGCCACCGATTGAACCAACTTCTGCTTCAATTGAAAGACCTTTTTCTTCGCAGATTGCAACAAGTTCCTTTGTCTTTTCAATGTTTTCATCAATGGGATAGTGTGAACCGTCGAACATAATTGAGCTAAAACCAGCTTCGATACAAGCCTTTGCACCTTCGTATGAACCGTGGTCAAGGTGAAGAGCAACGGGAACTGTAATGTTAAGGTCTTCAATCATAGCCTTAACCATGTTAGCAACAGTTTTGAAGCCACACATATACTTACCAGCACCCTCAGAAACACCAAGGATAACGGGAGCTTTCATTTCTTCTGCAGTAAGAAGAATTGATTTTGTCCATTCAAGGTTGTTAATGTTGAACTGACCAACTGCATAATGGCCGGCTTTTGCTTTTGTAAGCATTTCTTTTGCGTTTACTAATGGCATTTGGAACACTCCTATATAATAAAAATTTTTAAACAAATTTATTTAGAAACGGAAAGACCGTTTTTAAATCCAATTAAGACAATGTCAGATGTTTTCTTCGCGTAAATCAAGAACAATTTCTTTCTTTTCAGGCACAAGCTTTGTGTATTTAACACCTGCAGCATCGAACATTCTTTTTGAAGCACGTGTCTGTGGTGTATCAGCATATTTATCTGAAAGATAAACGACTTCTGTGATGCCACTCTGAATAATAGCTTTAGCACATTCGTTGCAAGGGAAAAGAGCAACGTAAATTCTGCTGCCTGCGAGGCTTCTGCCACGGCAGTTGAGAATAGCATTTAATTCTGCGTGACAAACGTAAAGATATTTTGTGTCGTAAGCATCATCAGCACTTCTGTCCCAAGGAAAAACTTCATCATCACAGCCTGAAGGGAAGCCATTGTAACCAACAGAAAGAATTCTGTTTTCGTTGTTTACTATACAAGCACCAACCTGAGTGTTAGGGTCTTTACTTCTTTCGGCACAAAGCATAGCAGCGCCCATAAAGAATTCGTCCCAGGAAATATAGCCTTCTCTTTTTGACATATAAAGACCTCCACCAAAAATTAACTGTAATTTGAATCCGTTCAAATCCATTCTATATTATACAATTGTTTCATAAAATTTTCAACACTATTTACTCAAAAATGAGACAATAAATTAAATAGTTGATATTTTTAAGGTATTCTTAACTTTAATTTCTTAAAAAGAAAAATAATCAACAGTTTTTTTGGTATTCTTATCTTTGCAGTGGATGTCCTGTAATAAAGTTAACAGCAGGTATTTTCAGTTTTTATGATTTAAATATTTGTTGGTAGGAGAAAAGTTATGGAAAAAGGTTACTTTAAAAGAATAATGAGTCAGGTTAAACCCAGGGACCTTATTTATTGGTGGACTTTAAGACTTTTAATGATAGGTGGTATCATTCTTCGTCTTGTTGAAGCTGATGAATTAGGAATGTATCAGCCTATGCAGATGACAGCAAACCTTTTGGGTATGTTTGCTTTTGAAATCTGTCAGGCATTTCCTAAGGGTACATTCCCGAGAAATCTTCCTGCATATTTTCAGCATATAACAATTTTAGGATTTTTCCTTGCATCCTTTGGTGGTGCATTCCTTAATTTCTACTATATTGTTCCTGCATACGACAAGATTCTTCATATGTTCGGATGTGCTGAAGCTGTGTTTATCAGCTATGAGCTTGTTACAGCAATGCAGATCAGAGATAAACACGTTTGTCCACCTAAAATTCTTGCGTTAACAGCATTCGGTATGGCATTTATCTTTGCAGCAGGTTGGGAACTTTTCGAGTTCTCATTCGACCAGTGGTTTGGTGGGGATGCTCAGCATTGGAACCTTGAGCTTGCAATAAAAGAAGCCGGTAGCATAGAAGATATATTTATGCTTATTCCTCTTGATGAAGAACGTTTTGAAGCAAGATTTGCCATAATGGATACTATGGGTGATGCGATTCTTAATGCATTAGGTGCAATTCCTATGTATCTTATCATAAGAAAATGGCCCTACAGACATATGGGTAAGAACAATGTTAACAAAATTATCGAAGAAGAATTGGCAAAAAACACCAAAGAAACTATAAATGTATAAATAATTGTTGATTATTTACTAAAAGAGATATATAATTAACCTGTATAATTAAAAGGAGGAATTCCTATGTCCAAAAAGATATTGGCAGTTTTACTGTCACTTATTCTTGCTTTCTCAGTTATCACAGTTCCTGCAAGTGCTTTAGATGTATCTGCTCTTGCAAATGTTAACGTTGAAAGCGTATTCAATGCATTAATAGACAGACTTCTTTCATTTGTTCTTTCATACCTCAATATGGTATGGCCCGGCTATCAGGACGGATGGGCAGATGATGGTGATTATGTTCCTGAAAACTTCTATGTAGGTGAAGAAACATTCGATAAAAATGTTGCTTCAAATGCTATGTGGAAGGTTGGTTATGCAGGTGCATCACTTCTTGATGGTATTGAGCCTATGAACGGCGACTTTTTCCTTGCTGGTTCACTTGAACCCATTGCAGGTCGCGTTCCTGTATCAATTCTCGATGACCAGAGAGTTCGTGTATATGCTATCAGCGACGGTGTTAGTGGTATTGTTCTCCACGCAGTTATCGACGGTTTCGGTTTCTCTCGTGGCGACGTTATGGAAATCCGTTCAAGAATGGCTGACTTTGCTGCTGCAAACAACATTGTGAGCATCAACGTTTCTGTTCTTCATCAGCATTCATGTATTGACACTCTCGGTATGAACGTACCTCTTGCACAGGCTCTTATCTTCAATACAGGTAATGCAGCTTCAGGTGGTATTATCGAAAGTATGAAGGTTCAGAAGAATGAACAGTTTATGGAAAATCTTTTCCAGAAAACAGTTTATGCTATGAAACAGGCTGTTAAGAATATGAAAATCGGTACACTTGCTTACGGTTCAGCTGATATCAGTGATTATATCAGAGATAAACGTGATCCTCAGGCAATTGACCCAATGATTCACAGACTCCGTTTCACACCTGTTGATAATGGTCCCGAAACATGGATTCTTGAAGCAGCTATCCATTGTACAGGTTTAGGTGCAGGCCCTGATGAGCTTACTGCAGACTATCCTTACTACATTGAAAAAGCTATCCGTGAAACAGAAGGTGCTAACGTAGTATTTGTTCAGGGTGCTGAACTTGCTATAGGTACAAGATATTTTGACCTTTGTCTCAATTGTAATGAAATTCCTACAATTACAACAACTACATCAGGCACAACAGTAAGATGTCCTAACGGTTGTTCAGAAGCTATTACAGATACTCAGATCGGTGATGCTGCTGACAGATGGAATAAAATCAATTCAGAAGGTAAAACAGATATTCAGCGTATTAACGATTACGGTTATACTCTTGCAACAAAAGTTATGGGTATTACAAACGAAATCGCTCTTGATCCTGTTCTTAACATCAAACATAAGGAAGTTCGTCTTGACGTTGATAACGAAATCCTTACTCTTGCAGCAAAAGAAGATATCCTTAACGCAGTCATCGTTAAATCTGATGCCGGTTATATAATGGTTACTGAAATCGGTTATATGGAGCTTGGCAACGAAGTTGGTATTTTCCTTTGCCCCGGTGAGTTTGATCCAATGCTCGTTTTCGGTGGTCCTGAATCAGGTAGTGCATCTTGGTTTGGTAATGAATGGGGTTATGCTCCTGCAAAAGATTTCTCAGCTTGCGATAACATTATGGCATTCGGCCTTTGCAACGACCAGGCTGGTTACGTTCTCAGAGATAATGAATATCATTCAATTATCGGTGAAAACGAAGAAATCAACGTTATTTCAAGAACTGCAGGTTCAACATTTGCAAGTGCATATGCAGATCTTTTAAGTTCAGTAAACTGATTTTAATAACAGTTAATTTAAAACCCTTCCGGAAAATTCCGGGAGGGTTTTTGTCATTGTTAACATAAAACCAAAGTTGCTTTCGGCTCTTTGTCTATTTACAAGAATAATGCGATTATGTTATACTATTATATATATGTAGTAAAAAGGAAGTTTTGTTTTTATGGAAAGAAAAAGCGGTGTGCTTATGCACGTGTCATCTCTTTGGGGTGATTTTTCTTGTGGTAGCTTTGGTGTTGCTGCAAAGGAGTTTATAGACTTTCTTTCTGACAGTGGTTTTTCTTATTGGCAGGTTTTACCCTTTGGACTTGTTGATGAGTGTAATTCACCATATAAATCTTATTCTACTTTTGGTGGTAACCCTTATTTTATAGATTTAGAAAAGCTTTTTAAAGAATCTTTGATAACAGGTGAGGAGCTTGAAAATTCACGTCAGAAAACTCCGTATTACTGTGAGTTTGACAGATTGAGAGAAGAAAGGGTAAACCTTTTGATAAAAGCATCAAAAAGAGTAAACGAAGACTTAAAAAATGCTATTGATAAATTTATAGACAACAACAATTACCTTAATGATTTTTGTTGCTTTATGGCTCTTAAAGAAAAAAACAATCAAACGGAATGGACAGAGTGGTCCGATAATTCTTACGATCAGGAAGTTGAATTTGGTTGGAGATTTATTCAATACGAGTTTTTCAGTCAATGGGCAGAGATAAAAAAATATGCTAACGAAAAGGGTATAGGTATAATTGGCGATATACCAATTTACGTTTCCTTTGATTCTTCAGATGTTTATTGGAACAGAAAGCTGTTTTTGTTAGATGATAACAATAAAATGACTGACGTTGCAGGTGTACCACCCGATTATTTTGCTGAAGACGGTCAGCTTTGGGGCAATCCTTTATATGATTGGTCAGAAATGGAGAAAGATGATTTTTCCTGGTGGAAAGACAGAATTTCTTTTGCTTTGAATTTATTTGATGGTGTTCGTATTGACCATTTCAGAGCATTTGAAAGCTTTTGGGCTGTTAAAGGCGATGCCAAAACTGCAAAAGACGGCAAATGGGTAAAGGGCCCAGGAATGAAGCTTATAAATGCTTTGAAAAGTGTGTCAGGTGAAAAGCTTATAATTGCTGAAGATTTAGGTGATATTACAAAAGAAGTAATTGAGCTTGTTGAAGAAAGTGGCTTCCCGGGTATG
>JAZOSL010000045.1:0-2243 GCA_045657085.1 Acutalibacteraceae bacterium
GTTGAATTAGAGTAAAACAGCAGTGGGGGTTCTCACTGCTGTTTTGTTTTACACGGATTTTACAAAAAAACGATTACAGATTTTACAAAACGAATATAGAATACGATTGTAGTTGAGATAACTGCATAAAATAAAGCTCAAAGGAGTCAAATTTGAAATGAAAAAAATTATCAGTTTAATCGCAGTAGTATTAATTATGGTGTGTGCTCTCACTGCTTGTGGTGGGAACAAGGAAGCAGTGTCAACCGATGGTTCAACATCAATGAACAAGGTTATCGGTGCTTTAGGTGAGGCATTCGAAACAGATACAGGTATCACAGTAACTTATAATGCAACAGGTTCAGGTGCAGGCATTCAGGCTGTTCAGGAAGGCAGATGTGACATCGGTCTTGCAAGCCGTAATCTTAAAGATGCAGAAAAAGCAAATGGTCTTGAAGAAACCATTCTCGCTTATGACGGAATCGCAATCATTGTTAACCCTGCAAACCCTGTAAACGACCTTGATGTAGAAACAATTGCAAAAATTTATACAGGCGAAATTAAAAACTGGAAAGAAATTGGCGGCAATGATGCTGAAATTGTTCTTATTGGACGTGAAGCAGGCAGCGGTACAAGAGATGGCTTTGAATCAATTACTGATACAGAAGATAAGTGTGATTACCGTCAGGAACTTACATCAACAGGTGACGTAATTACTACTGTTGCAAGTAATCCTAATGCAATTGGTTATGCTTCTCTTGCATCTGTAAAAGATACTGTTAAAGTACTTACAGTTGATGGTGTAAAACCAAGCGAAGAAACAATTAAAAACGGCAGTTATGTTGTTCAGCGTCCTTTTGTTCTTGTAACTAAAAAAGATGTTGCTCTTTCAGAAAGTGCACAGAAATTCTTTGACTACATTACAAGCGAAGCAGCAAATGAAATTATTATAGCAGCAGGTGTTGTTCCTGCAAACTAAGAAATCAGAGCGACGGTGCTAATGTGCCGCCGCATCTTTTCGTTGAGGTTTTATATGAATAAAAAACGTTTATTTGAAAATATAATTCACGGCATTTTTCTTGTGTTGGGACTTATAACTGTCGGTTGTGTTTTACTCATTACAGTATATCTCATAGTATCAGGTTTGCCGGCGATAAAAGAAATAGGTTTGATTGATTTCTTGTTCGGAAAAGAATGGGCATCAACAGCAGAAGAACCTAAATACGGAATACTTCCATTTATTCTTACAAGTGTATATGGTACAGCAGGAGCAATACTTATTGGTGTTCCTATCGGCTTTTTTACCGCAGTGTATCTTTCAAAAATTGCAAACAAAAGGGTGCGTTCTATAATAGAGTCTGCCGTAAACCTTCTTGCTGGTATTCCTTCAGTTGTTTATGGTCTTGTAGGTATGCTTGTGTTGGTTCCGGTAATCAGAGAAATTTTCAATGTGCCTGACGGTGCAAGTTTGCTTGCAGCAATCATTGTGCTTGCAGTAATGATATTACCAAATATTATAAAGGTTTCTATTACAGCATTAGATGCGGTTCCTAAAGAGTATGAGGATGCTTCTCTCGCTTTAGGTGCTACTAACATTGAAACATATTTTAAGGTTTCAGTACCTGCGGCAAAAAGTGGCATAGCAGCGGCAGTAGTTTTAGGCGTAGGTCGTGCAATCGGTGAAGCCATGGCGGTTATGATGGTAGCAGGTAATGTAGCAAATATGCCATCTCTTTTTCAGAGTGTACGTTTTCTTACAACAGCCGTTGCAAGCGAAATGGCATATTCAAGTCCTGGAAGTTTACAAAGAAATGCATTGTTTTCAATAGCACTTGTTCTCTTCCTTTTTATTATGATGATTAACGCTACGCTTAACTTTTTCTTGAAACGAGATAAGGAGAAATAAAATGAACAACAAAAGAAAATTATACATCATTTTAATGCGTGGCTTGATGATGGTTTCAACCTTTCTCACAGTAGCACTTGTACTCTTTTTAATGGGTTATGTTTTAATTAAAGGAATTCCTAATATTTCTTGGGAACTTCTTTCAACAAAGCCAAGTTATATCACAGAAAGAATAGGTATTTTGCCCGATATACTTAACACGGTTTATATTGTACTTTCTACTTTAGTGATTGTATTACCACTTGGTGTAGGTGCAGCAATCTATCTTACAGAGTATGCCAAGAATAAAAAACTGGTTGGTATGATTGAATATGCTTCTGAAACACTTTCAGGCATTCCTTCAATTATATATGGTCTT
>JAZOSL010000046.1:0-8454 GCA_045657085.1 Acutalibacteraceae bacterium
GTGTCGAGATACAAATGCAGTTCCCAAGCAGCGAATTGTGCAGTCGAAACTTTTCTGAGCAATCGTTGTTGTTCATTCATTGCATTTGCTCCTTCCAAGGAATGGCTTGTTCAAAGTTTTGAAAAGCGAACCTTCTTGTAATGCTATTTCAGGAGTATAACAAGTTTTATCAAGCTGAAATGGCACGTAAGCCATTGTAACCTGTGGATCATTGGGCAATGCTGTTGTTACACAGTGTCTGTGATGCTCACATTCCATATCTGACTGTCGCGAATAGGCTTTAGCCTGACGTGAAACAATTTCAGCCATATCAAATTGAATTGGATTTTGCATTTCAAATCTCCTTTTAAAAGATTTTGGTAGGATAACCCTACCTTGTACATCATATGGATAACCCCCGGAATTGTTACACATAAACTTGATTGTCGGCAAAGCTTTTATAAATAAATAGAAACAGATCAACAAACAAAAACACCTGACTATCAAGAAGATAGGTAGGTGTTTTTGTTAAGCAGGTATATTTTATTTAATTGTAATCTTGAAAAGTCTTGCACCGTGGGGATTAACCTTTGAAGAAAACTTACCGTCAGTTACAGTGAATTCCTTGTGTGCCCACATATCCCAGATACTGTATTTAATACCACTTATTGAAATATCAGTAACATCAAAGTCGATATTTCTTTCGTTATCGTCTGTGTTAAATAGTGCAACGTATTTGCAGTTTTTACCATTAGATGTCCAGATTATTTCACCCTTGTTTTCAGTTTCTTCACGTTTGAACTGTCTTGCACCACTTGAGTTTTTAAGCATATCTATAAGTTCTCTGTTTTGAAGAAGTGAAAGGGTAAATTCATCGTTTTCTCTCATTTCGCCACCCATCATAAGTGGTGAACGGAAAATTCCCCAAAGTGTCATCATTGTTATTTGTTCGTCATGGGTAAATCTTGTGTAACGGTTTCGGTATTCAGGAAGTTCTTCTGTTTTCTGGATTCTGCCTAATGGGAGCATATCGCAATCTGGCCAAGCACCGGGTTGAACGTATTCCTGCCAGGTATAGCATCGCTCAAACATAGCGTGTAATTTGCTCCATTCATCCCAAAAATCACCTGTCATACGCCACATATTAGCGTGGGCAGCAAGGTGCTCATGCTCCCAGACGGGTGCAGGACCGGGTGAAAGGCTGAGAACCATATCTCTGCCACATTTATCAATAGCTTTTCTTATCATTTCGATTTCTTTTCTTGCAGAGTATGGATCATTGGGGAACATTTCTGTATTTGCAATATCGTCGCATTTGATATAGTCAACGTCCCATGAAGCATAAAGCTCAAAAATAGAATCATAGTATTCTTGGGATCCCTTTTTATCGGGGTAAAGACCGTACATATCAGGATTCCACGCACAAATTGACGTAGGCTGGGCGATATCTTTTGCAGTGACACCGTCACACTTGATTTTTGTGTTTTGGTGTGCTGCTTGTCTTGGTATACCTCTCATAATATGAATACCGAATTTAAGGCCAAGGGAATGTATGTAATCTGCAATAGGCTTAAAACCTTTACCACCTGCAGAAGATGGGAAACGCTCAACAGACGGAATAAGACGTGAAAATTCATCCATACAAAGTGGAGCAAAATAGTTGTAGTAAAAGCTTTTAGCAGTAGGCTCAGACCATTGGATATCACAAACAACATATTCCCAACCATAGTCTTTTAGATGCTCTGCCATATAATCTGCATTAGCAAGCAACTGTTCTTCATTTACAGCTGCACCATAACAATCCCAGCTGTTCCAACCCATAGGGGGGGTAAGAGCTAATTTTTTATGCATTTGTATCCACCTCTTATTCTTCAATCGCTTTCATAATTTCATCATATGTAATTATATTGTCGTGTTTTGTGAAATCTACCTTTTTACCAAGAATTCGGATGTTATCAACCATCGGCTTATTATTTGTGTAAATGGGTTTGCCGGGAGTAATTGGGTAAATACCAAGGCAACTGAATATATACCAAGCAGCGGTTGAGCCGTTATCTTCGTCACCGGGGAATCCGTCATCCTTCCACGAAAAGCCTTCGTCACAAATCTTTTTGAGCCAATATTCAGTTTTTTCGGGATGACCAAGATAGGTGTAAATAAATGGTATATGGAAGCTGGGCTGATTAGAAATTGCACATTGACCCCAATCACAAGCAGCCATTTCTGTCATTTCGTGTATTTCGTAATTGTAGCCACCAACTCTGTAATCAGCAGGCTCTGCGAAAAATTCATCAAGCTTTTTGATGAGCCCGTTTTTACCACCGTAAAGCTCTGCAAGACCTTCTATATCGTGCTGAACAGCAAAGCTTGTCTGCCAAGCAGATGCTTCTGTGTAGTGCTTGCCCCATGAAATCGGGTCAAAATCAGGATCGAAATTACCTTGTGTGTCGCGAGGTCTCATAAAGCCTGTTTCTTTATCGAAAATGTTAGCATAATTCTTTGCTCGTTTACGATATTTTTCTTCTTTGTCTTTGTAGCCAAGAATACCTGCAACAGTAGCGATACAATCATCAAAATATGCTGCGTCAAGGGTAAGGTTTACACTTTCGCTGTATTTATCATATGGTACATAGCCAAGATCAAGATATTCTTCACAGCCTTCTCTGCCGTAAGCAGGGACGGTAGAAGATTTATTTGCGTGATGCTCCATACCTTCAAAGGCAGCTTCAAGTAAATCTTTTGAAATTAAGTTTCTTGTGGCGACATCGGCAATAACTGCATCAATTGCTGTACTTGGCATACAGTTCTGTGCATCTCCTGCAGTCCAACGTGGAAGCCAGCCACCGTCTTTATAATCCTGAATATAACCTTCAATGATTTCGGGAAGAATGTCTTTTGCAACAATAGCATAGAAGGGATAGTTAGTACGATATGTATCCCAGAAGCCGTTGTCAGTATACCTTACACCGGGAAGAACTTTATCGGCACTTGGTGAATAGTGAATCGGATTACCGTTTTCATCGGGTTCATATGCCTTGTGGGGATAAAGGAAGGTACGATACATACAGCTATAGAAAGTTTTCATTGTATCTTCGTCAGCATCAATTTCGATTTTGCTCAGATACTCATTCCATATACGTTCGTTTTCAGCTTTAAGCTCATCAAAGCTACTGTAAACAGAGTCGTGTTCAAGATTTCTTAAAGCCTGTTCGTAACTGATAAAAGATGTAGCAACAGTAAAAGTAACATCTTTTTTCTTAAGAGCAATATGAATACCTGTACCTTCACCTTCGATGTGTAGGCTATGCTCGGTTTTACATGTGTCTCTGTTGCCTGTAAGAATTTTGTCAACATCAACAGAATCATCATCAAATTGGAAAACATAGTAACCTTTTAAAGTGCCTTTATCGTGACTGTTTTTACCACGGTTGCAATCTGTCCAACAGTAAAGACGGTTATTATCTTTGTCATATTCGTATTCGCAGTTATATTTAACAGGTAAAACTGAAATATAACGTGGTAAATCTGATTTGAAGCTAAGCTTTACACAAGCACCATATTCAGTAGGAGTAAGCTCAAAATCACAAAAAGGTCTTTTTAAGTAGCATTTAAGGTAATGGGGTTGTAAAATAGCTTTTTCAGGGTCGTAGCCTGACCAACAATCTTCAAAATCTACAAAAGGTTTTTCAATTTGTGGCATCATTGTAAATGCACTATGGTCGCTTATCCAGGGGCTTGGCTGACGGGTAAGACGAATACCCTCTACAGAACGATCGCCGGGATGATAATACCAGCTGCCTCTTGATGTTTCGGTTTGCAAACTGAATGCTGCAAAGCCGAAGGGCTTTTGAATAAGGGGTAATGTGTTACCCTGAGAAAAACGATGCAAGGATTGTGTGCCTTGCTTGATATTAACATATTTAAGATAATTCATAACAATACCTGCTTTCAAAATATATCCATATAACACAAGGTTTATCGGCATATATTATTTATTTTTCTATCGACCATTTCTGTTGCATTATAACTGCGGGAACGTAGTCGCTTTCTCTTGTGTAGAATGCCGTTATCAGTTCACCGTTATCAAGCTCTATCGTTGAGGGATAGCCTAAATCGTCAGTATCGTAACCATGGTGTAAAATAGCTTCGTCGCTCCAGGTTTCACCGTTGTCTTCACTGAATATTGCCCATATACCATATGGCTTACTTCTGTGAGAAAATGTTGAAATTAATATACCTGATGAGTGTAAAAACAAGTGACCGGGGGCACCACTATCGTCTCTTGCAATTTGTCTGGGTTTACTCCATGTCACCCCGTTATCAAGTGAAACTGTTTGGTAAAGAGTAAATAAAGTTTCGTCTTTGTTTTCTGCACGCAGGTGACAGATAATTTTACCGTCAGGAAGCTGTATTGCATGTGGCTCATAGAAATAAGTGTCTTTAAATTCTTCAAGCTTGTAAATACCCATTTCACCACGTAACGTCATTTTACCTGTTTCAGTGTCGATAACGTGAGCTTCAATATGGTTGTGTATACCAAGTCTTCTGCCAACCCATAAAACAGTACCGTCATTAATAACAGTAGGTCCATGGGGTGATGAAATAGGGGATTTATATATTTTCCCAAAGGTTTTGCCACAGTCTTTGCTGATTCTGAAATTTATGCCGAGAGCTTCTGCTTCATCTTCTGCAGAAACTGAGTTTATGTAGTTAAAACATTCTTCGGTTTGAGGCATGTTTTCTCTTTGAAATTCAAGTGTATTATTGAATGATGTTGCAATAAGACCGTTTTCACCAAAAACAGTAAGCCCCACATCTCTGTCGTCAAGCACTGTATCAAAAACAGGTACAGGCTTTTCGTATGTTTCTCCATTGTCGTTGCTGAATGCTAAAACGCCTTTACCAAAAGGACAAATATGCTCTACTCGGTAGCCGGATGCCCCGACGCATATCTGACCATTCTGAAGTTTTGCGATGGTTGGCCATGCAAAGTAAGCGTGGTGGTTCTCGGTGTTAGTCATAACAACTTTCTGTGAACCGATTAATTTAATATTCAAGAGATCACCTCTGCAAAATGTGTAAGGATATTTTATAAAATTATTGTTGTTGTGTCAATAATGTATAAAGGTTTAATAAGTATAAGTTCTTGTTGCTTTTTGTTTTAACAGAATGTTATAATTGTCTTAATGAACGGGTAGGTGTAAATATGAACTTCAATATTAATAATTTCATTAAAAATATTATTTGTGAAAACGGTGTTACTGATACAGTTGCAGAAGCTGTTGTTAACAGCAACACTTTAGATTTATATATCACTGCAAAGGTAGATAAACCAAAATTTATTGAGCTTGAATGGAGCTTTAAAAGTGACGGAAATCTTTACGTGCTTGGTGATGCATGGGAAAGAAGCTACGGAGAGCTTGAATTCAGAAGGCTTTGCAATAACGACCGTTATATGCCTTGGTATTTTATTGCAACAGATAAGAAAGATTCATTCTGTTTTGGTGTTAAGACAGGCTGTAATTCTTTTGTAAGCTTTAAATATACTGCTAATGGAATAAAAGCTCTTGTCGATTGTAGGAATGGTGGCTGTGGTGTTGAACTTAATGGCAGGAAAATTCACCTTGCAACGTTTGTTTTTAAAAAATACGATTCAGCAGATGTTTATAGAAATCTTCACGATTATTGTAAAGTCCTTTGTGATGAGCCCTTGCTTCCGAAAGAAAAAGTGTACGGTGGCAACAACTGGTATTATGCTTACGGTAAAAGTAGTTTTGAAGAAATCGTTTCCGATGCTAAAGTTCAGTCGGAGCTGGCGAAAGATATAGAAAATAAACCTTTTGAAGTGGTTGACGATTGTTGGCAAATAAACTCTTGTGAGGGTCCTTGGATTGCAAATGAAAAATTCGGTGATATGAAAAAACTAGCCGATGAAATAAAAAACTGTGGTGCAAGGCCGGGTATATGGGTACGCCTTCTTCACAACAGGGATGAAGTGCTTACAGATGATATGAGAATTTTACGAAGTGGTAAAAAACAGTACCTTGACCCTACTCATCCGTTTGTTAAGGAATACATAAAGAAGGATATTGAAAAAATCAGAGATTGGGGATACGAGCTTATAAAGCACGATTTTACAACGGCTGATTTGTTTGGTGATTGGGGGAGAGATCTAGATGCAACCGTAACAAAAATTGACGGCTGGCATTTCTACGACAGAACAAAAACCAATGCAGAAATAGTTCTTGACCTTTATAGACTTATTAAAGATTCTGCAGGTGATATGTACATCATCGGTTGCAATACTGTTTCTCACCTTTGTGCTGGTCTTGTTCATCTTAACAGAACAGGTGATGATACAAGTGGCAGAGAGTGGGAAAGAACAAAGAAAATGGGCGTAAATACTCTCGCGTTCCGACTTGCTCAGAATGAAGCGTTTTATATGAATGATGCAGATTGTGTAGGTATTCTTGAAGATTATATTCCTTGGGAAAAGAATAAGCAATGGCTTGAGCTCCTTTCTTACAGTAATACACCACTTTTCGTTTCCTGCAATAAAAATCTTACTGATGAACAGAAAAAAGACCTTGCAAAAGCCTACAAGGTATTTCAGGAAAATCATACAATAAAACCCGTTGATGCTTTTGAAAATCTTACTCCATCAAAGTGGGAAATTGATGGTGAAATTATTGAGTTTGAGTGGTGAATTTAATGAGCAGATTTTTAAATGATTTTTGCGAATTTATAAAAGAAAATGATGGTAGAGTTTTCAGTGTTGCAGAAATTATCGGAAACAATTTACCTGAAAAAATTGAAATAACAGAAAATAATGCAAGTCAGAATGTGTATTCGGTTTCTAAAATGTTTACTGTAACTGCAGTGGGTGTTTTATGTGACAGGGGACTTTTGAGCGTTGATAATACCGTTACTGAAATACTTGGTAACGAATGTCCTGAAGGCTATGAGACTTATTGGGATAAAACTACCGTAGATATGCTTATGCGACATATGACAGGCTTTCCCGGTGGTTTCGATACAGACGTTTTTGATGCTTCTGAATATAATGATGATTATCTTGAAGAAATTATGCTAAAAAAATGGGTTTGCCCACCTGAAACCGAAAGGCATTACGAGGATGCCAATTATTATATTCTTTCAAGAATAGTCAGTAAAGTTTCAGGTAAATCACTATTCAATTTTTGTTGGGAAAATATTTTCTTGCCTCTTAAATTCAAAGAGGCAGCATGGAGCTGTTGCCCTAAAGGCCACGCAATAGGTGCAACAGGACTTTATATAAGAACAGAAGATATGATAAAACTTGGTGCAGTTTACCTTAATAATGGTGAATACCGTGGCGAAAAAATTGTTTCTGACGCCTGGGTTAAAAAGGTTCTTGAAAGAGAATATGAATTCAAGCTTAACGGTATAAAAGATTCTTATAACAAAGGTGGGCTGTACGGGCAAGAGCTTTTAGTTATTCCTTGCGAAAACAGAGTTGTTGCATGGCAGGGTCACGATAAACGTAAAAATCCTCCCGACCTTACAAAATACGCAGCAGAGTATAACGGTTAAAATAAAACAGTTTTTAGCTTGAAGGTGAAATTATGACAACTAACGAATATCTGAAACTTATTGATGAAGTTAACGAAAACGGAAGATATAAACCCAACTGGGTTTCGCTTTCACACCATAAGGTGCCTGAATGGTATATGAATGCTAAAGTCGGTGTGTTTATTCATTGGGGAATATATTCTGTTCCTGCTTTTGGTGGCGAATGGTATTCCCGTCAGATGTATTGGGAAGGAACAAATGAATATAAGCACCATATCGAAACGTACGGTAAACATAGTGAATTCGGTTATAAGGATTTTATTCCTATGTTCAAGGCAGAAAATTTTGATGCAGACAGATGGGTTTCAATTTTCAAAAAGGCAGGCATTAAATACGTGATGCCTGTTGCAGAGCATCACGACGGCTTTGCTATGTATGATACTGAGTTTAACCGTTGGAATGCAAGAAATATGGGACCTTGCCGTAATGTTGTTGGTGAGCTTAAAGAAGCTTGTGAAAAACAGGGCCTTGAGTTTTGCGCCTCAACCCACAGAGCAGAGCATTATTTCTTTATGAACGGTGGCAGATTATATGAAAGTGACGTGAATGATGAACAGTACCGTGATTTTTATGGTCCTGCTGTAGTTGAAGAGATATTTAAGGGCAGTAATGTTCATAAAACTGAAAATCCTTTTGTATCGAGTGCAAGTAAGGAATGGCTCGATGATTGGCTTGTTCGTACGTGCGAGCTTATAGATAAGTTCCAACCTTCAGTTCTTTATTTCGATTGGTGGATTCATAATCACAGCTTTAAGCCATATCTTAAAAAACTTGCAGCTTATTACTATAACCGTGCAGAAGAATGGGGTAAAGAAGTTACCATAAACTATAAGCACGAGGCATTTCCACCAACTGTTGCAACAT
>JAZOSL010000047.1:0-12223 GCA_045657085.1 Acutalibacteraceae bacterium
GTTACATTCCAATCAAGGTAACCGTTTACTACGTAGTACCAAGTATCATAGTAGTTGGTAAGACCTGTGTAGTTCCGGTCAAGTACGCCACCTGATACGTAGTACCATTCGCCACCATACTGTACAAGACCTGTATAATCCCAGGCTATAGCACCACCTACTGTGTAATACCATTCGCTATTATAGTTAACAAGAGTATTACTGTTCCAATTAATTTGTCCGTTTTCTACGTAATACCATGTATCACCATAATATGTAAGAGTTGTTACGTTCCAATCAAGGTAGCCGTTTACTACGTAATACCATACACCATAATACTGTGTAAGTCCTGTATAGCCCCAATCAATTACACCGTTTGTTACGTACCACCAATCTCCGTAATAATATGAAAGACCGGAGTAATTCCAATCGAGGACACCATTCTGTACGTGATAATAATTTCCGTAGTGTTCCACAAGACCGGTATAATTCCAATCAAGAACACCTTTCGCTACGTAGTACCATTCGCCACCATACTGTACAAGACCTGTATAATCCCAGGCTATAGTACCATTAACTGTGTAATACCATTCACTATTGTAATTAACAAGAGTATCACTGTTCCAATTAATCTGTCCGTTTTCTACGTAATACCAATCACCGTCATATTCTACAAGACCGATGTAATCTCTGTTATTTGTACCGTTTTCAATATAATTCCAAACACCGTCAATATAAACAAGAGTTGTTACAGATTTATCAACGCAACCATTTTTCATAAAATAATGATTTCCGTTGAGTTCAATAACGCCTGAATAAGTCAGATCAAGTTTACCGTCGGTTACGTAGTAATAGTCACCCTGATAGTAAGCGATACCCGTATATGAGTTATCGACTAAGCCTTCATCAATGTAATACCATTGACCTGCATTATAGTAAAGACCTGAATAATCAAAGGCAACCTTACCATTTTCAAAGTAATAGGTTTTATAATTTTCACTATAAATACCATTAAAGCTTTCGTCAACAACACCATTTTTAACGTAATAAATTACTCCATCTTGCTCAACTACACCTGAATATAAAGACAGCACGTTATTACCCTGCATATAGAAATGCTGATTACCGATTTTAACGATACTGCAATCATTGGTTATAACAATTAAATCGTCAAGCTCGGTGTTGTTCCCTTTATCAATTGCAAGCCACTGATCAAAAGTGCCCTCATAAACAATACAACCATAATAATCTTCAAAGATGTAATCATCAAAACAGGTAACAGATGTAGGGATTTTTGCATTACTACTCATCGGATAATGGTATAAAACAGTTTTATCCTTATTAAAGAGCATACCGTTAGCACTTGAATAATTCAACGTGTTTTCATCAGCTAATATTTTACATCTACCACCTAAAGCACCTTTAGCGATAGTTATTGTTTCAGGTTTAATTGTAACTTCTGCAAAATCATCATCAACTGCAATAAGATGATTTCCAGAGTAAAGCATACCGTTTTCCCAGTTTTCATAATTTGAATAAAAACGAGTTTCATAGAAATTATTTTTACCAATGTAGGTAACGGTATCAGGAATAACAAGGCTTGCGATAAGATATAAGTTACCACTTAAAGCAGCATCCTCAATCGCCACAACAGGATAGCCTTCAATCTCTTCGGGAATTGCAAAGGCTATACCATCAGGGAAAGCTGACTCAATGTAGGAATTATAAGGAAGATAAAAACCAATTATTCTTGCCGTTCCATCATTTTTGATAACGTAATCAAACTCAAGTAAACTAAATGGGAACACCGGATAAGCGTTAACACTACCGATACTTAAGGTTTCAAAATTAATAAAGTCTTTATCATATTGCGCAGAAATCTTACTCCATTGCTCTTCTGTACCTGAATAAATGATTTGAGGTGGTATTGCACCCATTTCATCATAATTGAGATAATCTCCACCAATATAAGTAACGCTTAATGGTATTGCAAATGCATCAGTACATGAATAAAGGCAATCATCGTGAATTGTAGTGACGGTTTCAGGTACTTTATATAATGAATCAAATTTGCCCACAGGGTAATAAATGAGCTCTGTTACATTTTTGTTGAATAATACACCGTCAATACTACAATAAACAGGATTTTCTTCATCAACGATTATTTCATAGCATTGGTTAGTTTCGCTTTCATAATCATTCCAATCATCGTACTGCGGTAATGCATTTTTACCAATGCTTGTAACTGTTTTAGGAATGGAAACGGAACTAATATACCCGTAATCAAATGCATATGCAGCAATAGAAGTAACGGGGTAACCGTCGATATATTCAGGAATATTTACAACGTCATAATATATATATTCATAGTAGTAGTCATCCCATACATCACCATTATAACCTGTAATTGTTACTTCACCGTTATTTACTTTATATGTGAAAAGTGAATAACCGCAAAAATCACAGAAACCGTCGTTATTAAAAATATGACCATTTACATATTCGGTTTCACATACGTCACCACAAGCTGTGCAAAGCTTGTATCTTTCACCCGACTCATAGTAACTACAACTGTAATTTTCTGAATAATGCCAATTATCAGACGGTGTATGACCATTAGGCTCAATAATTGTTGCAAGTGTTGTTGCCTCGCAACGGTTACAGTGGTAAGACTTTATTCCTTCTTCAGTACAAGTAGGCTCAAGATCTATTGTCCATTCCGTTGAGAAATCGTGGCCGAGTGGGTCTATTGACGTTATTTCCCCTTTTGCTCCACAACGAATACAAGTTTTTGATTTTGAGCCATCTTCCGTACAGGTAGGGTTAACGTCAACAAAGAAATCGGTAGAATAATTATGACCGAGTGCAGGAATCGACTGAAACTCACCTTCTTCACAATTCGTACAACCTCTATGTTTAAGACCATCTTCTGTACAGTCAGGTTCAGTAATAATATTCCAATCGTCAGAAACGTTGTGAATTGGTGTAAAGGCAACACCCTCGCAATTAAAATATTCAGCTGCATAAGAGTAACAATCAGCCTTAAACACCACGTCTGTATGATAAAGAGTATTAAAAGAAAAATCAGAAAATCTTGTAACAGTATCGGGAATTGTTATTTCTTCAAAAGAGAAAAAGGAAATATCTTCAACATTCCCATCAAATACATATCTTGCGAAAACGTCAACACCTAAAGATGTTACGGGTAAGCCATCAATTTCTTCGGGTATAGATACAACAGTATTTGTTCCTGTATACGTTACAATTTCAATTTCATTATTATCATCAATAATGTATGTAAATTCATCTGTATGACTAAAATCTTTTTCAGAGCCAAGCTCATATTCACGAAAATCAATATAACCCGATTCAACCAACGAAGAAAGCTGTTCATCAGTACCACCGTAATAAAGTTTTGTACAGAAAATTGACTCCTCTGAAAAACCGGTTGCAGTTGCAGGTAAAATTACACTATCTCCGTATACTGCTCCTTCACCAAAGTATTCTACACCACTACCGATTCTGATATCACATAATCCGGTTCCACCAAACGATCCCATTTCAATATATTTTACACTATCCGGAATAATAATTTCATCAAGGCCATAACAATATCCAAATGCAAAACATGAAATTTTTTCAACAGTATCGGGAATAGAAACTGTATTTAATAACGGTGAAGTAAAAGCATTGGTGGAAAGACCACTTAATCCACTAAATGAAAACTTACCGATAACAGTAACAGGATATCCGTCGATTTCTTCAGGAATTACAACATCTGTATTCGCCCTGTTATAACCTAAAATCTCAATTGTGTTATCATTATTTAAAATATAATTGAATTCACCGTTATCACCCAGTTTTTTAGGTAAGGAGAAGCTTATTTCGTTATATTCAGAATCACAAACAACTTGTTGGTTTTCAATGAGAGCGTTAAGCTCACTTTGAGTACCGTTAAAATAAAGTTTGCCACTTTCAGGAACACAGACAGAACATTCAGAATATCCCGAAATCTCAGAAGGTAATGATACGTAAAGTGAAAAAACAGAATACAAGCTCATCTTCTGAACAGAAGTAACTAAACCTACATATTTTGTGCAATAAAAGCTCAAATAACTCAGCGTTTTCAAACCATAAGGCAACTGAACAGATAAGCTGTCACAATAAGCAAATGCTACACCACCGATTGATAATAAGCTATCGGGCAAATCTATTGTTCTGAGTAACATATTTCCTGCAAAGCCATAAACTGAAATATGGTCGACTGTATCGGGAAGAGTTACCGTTAACAATGACTCGTCAGCAGAAAGCCAATATTCATCATAATAATCAACATTACAAAAAGCAGCTGCACCTATACTTGTAACAGGCTTGCCGTCTATTACAGAAGGCACTTCAAGATTCTGTATTTTCTTTTTACAACCTACAATTTCAATTTCATTTTCAGGTGTAACTAAATAGTAAAAATCTTCAGTTCCGCCTATTGAGATCGGTAAACCATAAACAATTTCATACATTGCAACTTCAGTATTGAATAACTCATCAAATGAGGCACCGAAACTATTTTCAAAATCTTCAGCTGTACCGTCATAATAAACCTTCAATGCTGCATTTCCGTTTACGGCAAAGCTTGTTATTGTTTTTGAAGGTAAAGTAACAGCACCAATAATATTAACAGCAGACTTTTCAACAGTTTTTATATTTTCACCTGCAACAAGAAGTCTCAGATTTACAGGAGTATCAATTGCATTAGATGCAATAGTCGAAATATATTCAGGTATTGTAAAAACTACATTCTCTTTATCATCGGGGTATTTAATCAAAGTAGATTTATCTTTACTTAATAAAACACCGTTATCACTTGAATAAACCGTGTTGCTTTCTGAAACAATAAACTCTTTCAATTTAAGGCAAGAAGCAAAGACTTTAACATCAAGATTAGCTAAACCACTACCGATATTAACTGTTTCAAGATTAGAACAATGACCAAACGCCTCGTCACATATAGTTGTAACACTATCAGGTATAGTAATAGATGTAAGCTTATCGCAAGAATAAAAAGCTTTTGCACCTATAACAGTTACACTTTCGGGCATTGTAATTGAAGTAAGACTATCGCAATATGAAAAGGCTTGTGACGAAATAAATGTTGTTCCGTCTTTAATAACGTAATCACCCAAATTTTCGTCTTTGGCATCAACAACAGTAGTTCCTATATATAAAACACCATTATCCCAATTTTCTTCATTGTTCACAATGCCCGTATTATCAAAAACGTTATCGCCTATACTTGTTACACCATTTGGAATTGTAATCGACTTAAGGCTTGTACAATTGGAGAAAGCACCTGAGTCAATTTTTTCCAGATTATTTGAAAGTTTTACATAACTAAGAGATGTACAACCATTAAAAGCACTATAACCTATACTTTTAACACTATCAGCCATTGTAACAGAGGTAAGCTTCTTATATCCGTAAAAAGCATAAGGTTTAATTTCTGTTACGCCATCCGGGATAGACAAATCTGTAACCAACGTACCGTTCAAGTATAAATCAGCTGAGTTCAACAGATTAGATGGTCCATAAAATGATGAAGAATATTCAAATTCAATTTCACACCAGGAAGCTATATCAGTTATATATACGCCCGCAAGATTATAACAATCTTGAAAAGCTCTATCTTCAATTTTATTAACACTTGTGGGAATTATAATTGAAGTTATAGATTCACAACCAGAAAAAGCATTTTCCGGTATTGTAGTTACTCCATCTAAAAAAACAACTGACCTTAAATTTACACAATCATAAAAACCACTATCTATGCTTTTTACACTACCAGGAATTTCAATAGAGGTAAGGCTTGAACAATATGAAAAAGCACTGCTTGAAATATGAACGGTATTAGGCTTAACAGTATAACTACCTGAAACGGATGTTAGTGCTTTTATTAGATGATTACCGATATATAAAACATCATTTTCCCAATTCTGCGAATCATCATAATAGGCTGTACAAAAAAAAGCATTAAAACCTATACTCGTTACACTATCGGGGATTGTTATTGTGGTAAGGCTTGTGCAACCGCTGAAAGCACAATAACCTATACTTGTTACACTATCGGGGATTGTAATTGAGATAAGGTTTTTACAACCATCGAAAGCACAATAACCTATACTTGTTACACTATTGGGGATTGTAATTGCGCTAAGACTTGTACAATTATAGAAAGAACTATAACCTATACTTGTTACACTGTAGGGAATTATATACGATGTTTCTGTTTTACCTATCGGATATTGAATTAAAACTGTTTTATCTTTATTAAACAACACCCCATCAACAGAAGAATAATTAGCGTTATTTATATCAACATTTATTGCTGTAAGGCTTGTGCAATAACAGAAAGCACCATCACCTATACTTGTTACACTATCGGGGATTGCAATTGAAGTTAGGTTTGTACAACTATCGAAAGCTTGATCACCTATACTCGTTACACTATCGGGGATTGTAATTGAAGTTAGGTTTGTACAAGTATCGAAAGCTTGATCACCTATAATCGTTACACTATCGGGGATTGTTATTGTGGTAAGGCTTTTGCAACCGGAGAAAGCATCATATCCTATGCTTGTTACACTATCGGGGATTGTAATTGTTGTAAGGCTTGTGCAATAATAGAAAGCATAAGCAGCTATATCAGTTACAGGCAAACTGTTATAAGATGACGGAATAACCACTTCACCTGTAATACCATCACTACAACCTGTAACAGAATAAGATTGGTCGTCTTCGTTTAAGGTTAATAATAAATCACCAACTTCAACACTTGTTTGTGTTGTTGCTGCTTTCGCTTCAATTTTCAGAAAATCAAGGGCATTTTCGGTAAAAGGAATACCCGCAAAAACACCCAAAGCTATTATAAGTGATAAAAATATACTTAATGCTTTTTTCATAACTACCTCCTGAAAGTGTTACAAATATTCAAGTTAATTATACTATTAAAAAGATTTTTCTTCAATCGAATTTTCAACGAATTTTGTTAATACAATTTGTGCAAGTTGCAGAAGGAAACAACCTTTCACCATAAGGGGAAAAGTTCTTCTCGTTCTTTTTTATACAGTTGTTCTATCCGACTAAACCTAAGACACAAGAGAACTATCCACCACCATTGCCTTAGGCAATGGTCCCCCTCCCTTTTTGTCTTCGACAAAAAAAGATGAAAAGCTTAGCAACAAATCGAATTATAAATAGGGAAGAAAAGCTTCGCAAAACCGAATTATAAACAAGGTTAAAAGCCTTCGTAACAATTAAATATAAATAAAAACATCAGGTCTGCAACTGCAAATATAATACAGTCGCAGACCTTTAATTCATTTTGTAGTTAATTTTTAACTTTTACTTCGTACCGAAGATTCTGTCACCGGCGTAACCGAGACCCGGAACGATATAACCGTGGTCGTTGAGCTTTTCGTCAAGAGATGCAACGAAAATATCAACGTCGGGATGAGCCTCGTGAAGTGCATTAAGACCTTCGGGTGCAGCAATAATTCCAAGGAATTTTACATGCTTGGCACCACGTTTTTTAATCTGAGTGATAGCATCTATTGCAGAACCACCTGTTGCGAGCATGGGGTCTACAACAAAAACCTCTCTTTCGTCAATATCACTGGGAAGTTTGCAGTAATATTCAACAGGCTGAAGTGATTCAGGGTCTCTGTAAAGACCGATATGACCAACTCTTGCAGAAGGTACTAATGCAAGCATACCTTCAACCATACCTAAACCTGCTCTTAAAATGGGAACAACTGCCAATTTTTTACCTGCAAGAACTTTTGTTTTAGTAACACAGATGGGAGTTGTAACCTCAACCTCTTCAAGTGGTAAATCTCTTGTTGCCTCATAGCAGATAAGGTTTGCGATTTCTGAAATTAATTCTCTGAATTCTTTTGAACCCGTTTCAATATTTCTGATAATTGAAAGCTTATGTTGAATAAGTGGATGATCCATTATTAAAATTTTGCCCATATTTAACAACCTTCCCTGACAATTAAATTTCTAAAAATATAATAAATCTATTTTTTACGTTTGTCAAATAATTTCTTTTAAAAAAGATACTGCGTTTCTTATATCATTCACATAGTCGTCTGTATGCGCTTCAATTGAAACAGTTTTACAATCCGTTGACTTTAAAGCTTTAATAAAATCTATATAGATTTGTTTTGAATTTTCGCTGTCGTTTATAGTAGGATAAGTTCTGTTTACAGGCTCAGCAATATGAGCATGAAGCAACTCACCTTTAAAAGAAGAAATTTCATCAAGACTATCATTGTTACCGTAAACGTGATATAAATCAGCAAGACCGAAAACGCTGTTATTTTTGCATTTTCTTCCTATTTCTACACCATCTTTAACTAAATGAATCATTTTAGATTCACCGAATCTTAAAGGCTCCATAACTATTCTGCACCCTGCTTTTTCAGCTTTAGGCAAAACGTATTCATTTAAGAAATATATTAACTGCTCTTCAGCTTTTTCGTGGCTGAAGCCATCAGGATAGCTTCTTGCACTACCACTACCGAAAACAATGGTTTTCACCCCAAGTTCTTTTGCTCTGTTAAAACCTTTTTCAAGATAATTGTTTAATTTCTCATAGTCGATATTGTCACCGACAACCTTTAATTCACCGGGAATAAAACCATTAGCAACAAGACACGGAAGATTATATTTTTTTAATTCCTCTTTAGCTTTAAAAAAGGTTTCATCATCAAGATTAACTAAATTGCCAAAACCACATTCATAATAATCAACACCTGCCTGAGCAGCTGCTTTTATCGCTTCAAAATCATTAAGACCTCTACATGTACCTATTTTCATAATATACCACCTGCTTTAAGCATATCTTCAGCATTATCAAGTTGAGTCTGAGTGATCTCTCCGCCACTTGTAATACGTGCAATCTCATGTTTCCTACCATCTAAATCAAGAACAGTTACCTGAGTATAAGTTTTTTCATTACGAACAGCCTTTTCTATAAGATAGTGACTGTCGGCGTATGACATTAACTGTGCAAGATGGGTTACACAAAGCACCTGTTTACCCTTTGAAACTTCTTTAAGTTTATTAGCAACCTTTAAAGCTGCCCTACCACTTACACCGGCATCAATTTCATCAAAAATCATTGTTTCAATTTTATCTTTATTAGCCATAACTGTTTTTAAAGCTAACATTATTCGTGAAAGCTCACCACCACTTGCAATTTTTGTAATAGGTTTAGGAGCTTCACCAACGTTAGCCGAAATTAAAAACTCGGCTGAATCTATACCGTTTTCACAAAGTGAAACAACTTTAAAATCAACAAGGAACTGTACGTTAGGCATATCAAGATATTTAAGCTCATTACATACTTTTTCTGAAAATTCAAGAGCAGTGCTTTTACGTTTATCCGATAATTTTTCTGCAAGACATTTTGTTTCTTTCAGTAGCTTTTCGTACTCAATTTTTAAAGCATCCAGTTTTTCATCAGACAGTGAAATACTGTTTAATTCTTTTTTGGCATTTTCTAAAAACGAGATAATCTGTTCTTCGGTTTCGCCATATTTTTTACTCAATTTATAGAGCAAATCAAGTCTGTTTTCAATATTTTCAAGTTCAGCCTGTGAAAAACCGTCATCAGAAACCGAATCACGTAATGAATCTGAAATATCGGCAACATCGTAGTATAAATCACCTAACTTAGATGACAAAGCTTCTAATTCTTTTGAAAAGCCTGAAACAGAACTCAACTCTTTAAATGCACCTGAAAGCATTTCAACGGCTCCCGTAAAGCTATCGCCACCATTAAGTGCACTATACGCAGCCGATAAAGCACCTTGAATTTTTTCAAAATTAAGAAGCTCGTTACGTCTTTGCTTCAGATTTTCCCATTCGCCTGGGTTAATTTCAGCTTTTTCGATTTCGTCAATCTGATACGTCAAAATATCTATTTTACGAGCCTTTTCTTCTTTGTTTCCTGAAAGCTTTTTGATTAAACCTGCAGTTTCAACAAGCTTTTCATAAGAACATTTATAATTATCAACATCAGTCTGTAAGCCACCAATAGCATCTATGTAACCGATATGTGTTTCATTATTCAAAAGCTCACGGTTATCCTGTTGACCATGAATACTGATAAGTTCACTACCAATTTCACGCAAAGCAGTTACGTTTGTAAGAGCATTATTTACTTTGCAAACATTTTTATCGGCACTTATAGTACGAGAAATCAACAAGCTACCGTCAGGACTTAAAGGCAAAGACAATTCAATAAGCTTATCTTCAACTTTTTTATCAATACACGAAAACAACGCAGTTACACAGGCTTCATCAGCTCCCGTGCGAATAAGCTCACGAGAAGTTCTGAAACCAAGAACTGCGTTAATAGAGTCTAAAATTATAGATTTACCTGCACCCGTTTCACCACTGAGCACATTAAAGCCTTTTGAAAATTCAATTTCTGCACTTTCAATTATAGCAATGTTTTCAATCTTTAAAACGGAAAGCATAAAATTACCTGCCTATCATTCGGTTAAGTGCTTCAGCAACACCCTGAGCTTCATCAGATGTTCTGCAAAGCATAAAAATAGTATCATCACCTGCTATTGTGCCGACAACTTCGTGAACGTTCATAGCATCAATAGTCGCACAAGCAGCTCCTGCAAGTCCGGGTGAACATTTAATAACACAGATATTACCTGCATAATCAACCTTTGTCATAGCACTCTGAAAAAGAGCATCAAACATACCTGAATAGCCACTGTCAACAGTTTTTTCGGCTGTATATTTATACACACCGTTTGAGCCAAGAGTTTTTAAAAGACGTAACTCCTTAACATCTCTTGAAACAGTTGCCTGGGTAACATCAAAGCCTTTGTCACGTAAAAAAACAAGCAATTCATCCTGTGTACCGATATCATACTGTTCAATTAAATCCAATATAACTTTATGTCTTCTTTTTTTCATTTTTTCACCTTATCCCGATATTTTTTTATTAAGAATATCTATAAAAGTATCTTTTTTAATTTTTATAAAGCTCGCATAATCATCAGATTTTTTAACAGAAATAACTGCATTTTCAGGTATTAAAACAGCCGTCTGACCATCACAGGATAAAATTGCTTCACCACTGTTATCGTGAGTAATTTCAAGCTCTGAAGAACCATCAAGCACAACAGTACGTGAAAAAACACTATGGGGGCAAACAGGTGTTAACATCATACTTTCAACGCAAGGCTCAACAATAGGTCCACCAGCTGAAAGTGAATATGCAGTTGAGCCTGTTGGTGTTGAAACAATAACACCGTCAGCCATATAGTGAATAAGTGGTGTACCGTTACACGAAACGGAAAGCTTCATTATTCTGATAACTCCGCTTCTTGAAACAACTGCATCATTAATACAATTTGAATGATATATTATTTCGCCATTTTTGTCAACAATACAAACGTCCAAAAGCATTCTTTTTTCGGTTAAATATTCATTTTTTATAACATTTTCTATCAGGTCAATTTCATTACTTTCAAGACAAGCAAGATAAGCTAATTTTCCTGCATTAATACATAAAATAGGTTTTGAATATTTTGTTGCAATTTTTGCAGCGTGAATAAATGACCCGTCACCACCGACAGAAATAACAGCTTCACAGTTATTAATATCTTCTTGCTTTTCGGAAAACACAATGTTACTAAAACCGTTAAAATACTCTTTAAGTTCTACGCTCATAACAACATCGCAACTTAATTCAAAAAGCTTTTTAAGAAGCTTATCAGTAACATTTTTAGTGTTAGGGCGTGTCATATTGGGAATAATATAAAACTTCACTATATCACCTATCCAATACTTCGTGAGAACGTTTTACAAGTTCTTCTGCAGTATCAATTACATCTGAATTATTTTGTATTTCGTTACATTTTCTAATATACATAAGATATTCAATATTACCTTCGGGTCCTTTAACCGGCGAATGCTCAAGACCTATAACCTCAAAACAAGTTTCGTTGGCAAACGTTGCAATAGTTTTAATAACATTCTCGTGAATCAAAGGATCTCTTACAACACCCTTTTTACCGACGTTTTCACGACCTGCTTCAAACTGTGGCTTAATAAGGCATACTGCCTCACCACCATCTTTAAGCAACGTATGCATTACGGGTAAAATTAATTTAAGTGATATAAAAGAAACGTCAACCGAAGCAAAATCAATATCTTC
>JAZOSL010000048.1:0-3695 GCA_045657085.1 Acutalibacteraceae bacterium
AGAAATAATTTCTTCAAACTCAGGTGAAAGTCCGCCAATCCTTTGAAAAGCGTCCTTAACCTTTTGTGCCTTAAGCTTTAATTCTTCCTCATAAGTTATATGAGCAAACGAACAGCCACCACACATTTTAAATGCTTCACATTCAGGTTCAATACGGCTTTTTGAAGGCTTTATTATTTTAGCAATTTTACCTACAGCATAAGTTTTTTTTGCCTTGATAATATGGCAAAGAATCTCATCGCCAACAGCTGTATTTTCAACAAAAACAGCCAGACCATCAAAACGCCCCACACCACCACCTTCGGATGTGTAGCCTGTAATATTCAGTTTGAATTCATCATTTTTATTAACCATTTTTACCCCTTGATTTCTTCAACTGCTTTTTTATATTCTTCGTATGTAAGGAATGTGTTCAAAATCTGCACCAGTGCATTCGACGTTAATCTCTCAGGTAATTGTAAATGCTTTAACAGTTTTTTTCTTAATGCATCGCTATTTTCTCTTCCTGAAAGCCCATCTTCATATAAATCTAATTTTGTAATTTCTCGTTTTTCTACTCTTGAGCACTCTTCATAAAGCACACCGGCTTTCTCAAGAGCTTCAACAATTATTTCGGGTTTTACTCCCTCAACACCTAATTTGCCTTCTTTAGAAAATTCGGTTTTTCTCTTTTCTTTACCGAAAACATCAGGTATATATGCGTGTTTAATTAATTCATTTGGCACTATACCTCTTATAAACGAGCGTATTTTAAATCCCGCGGAATCGCTGTCTGTAAGAATAAGAAGTCCTTTGGTTTCTGCCAGTCTTCTTATTAATTTTTGTTTTTCTTTATCATTAAATATACCGAAACCTTCGGTTTCAATAATAACACCGTCAATTATTGACGAAAGCTTTATTTTATCATATCTGCCTTCAACAATAATTGCTCTGTCGATTTTTATCATTATACTCTCAACAACCTTAATATAAGTTCTTCAAAAAGTGTTTTAGGATCTTCGTTTGTTGATTTCAAACGTCTGTCTGTATCCGAAAGAATCATCAAAGCTTCTTTTAACTGCTTAATACTGAAACCCGAACAGTCTCTTGCTGCATTATCAAGCAAAAAACCTCTGCCTTTATAGGTGCCAGGAAAAACATCAGACAACCCCGAATATGAAACGCCCTTTTCTTTAGCAGCTTTAACACGATACATATCTGTAAATGCTTTTGAAAGAACGCCGAGAATCATAACCGGCTCTTCTCTCAATTTAAAAAGGTTAGAAAGTGTTTCAAAAGCTGCATCGGCTTCACCCTTTGCTATCATTCTTGAAAGGGCAAATATTTTAGCCTCTACACTTACAATAACAGTATCATCCACGTGTTTTTTTGTTACTTCACCGGAACCTGCATAAGCACAAACCTTATTAAGTTCGTTCTGAAGAGTACTCATATCTTCACCAACAAGGCTTATCATATACCCTGCCACGTCTTTTGAAAGAGAACAATTCTTTTTTGATGCAGATGAAACAAGAAGCTTTTCTAAAGCCGAACGTGTTCTTTTTTCAAGCTTAACACAAGCTCCTACTTCGTCCATAAGCTTTAAAATGCTTGACCATTTTTTATCTTTTTCATCAACTGTAATTGTATCCATCCAGAAAACAAGCACAGATGTTTCAGGAATATCGGTAATCATTTCTAAAAATTCACTGTCAAATTTACCTCTGTCACCTGCAAACGTATTTAAGGGATAGTCTTTTACAAGGGTACACGTATACTCTGCCATCATAGGAAAAGACGACACGCAATCATAAATTTCATTCAAAGACGTTTCTTTTCCTTCAAGCTTTTTTAAATTAAAATCTGCAAAATCTTCTGAAACCGTTTTTGCACATATTTGATTTGCATAAAACTGTTTAAGATAACCCTCGTCACCGTAAAGAAAATAAACTCGCAAAAACTCACCTGTTTTTATTTGTTTTTTGAGAGTATCTTCATTAAAAATTGCCATTTTAAATCTCCCTTAAATTTATAGTTACACTACCATTTTCGGCAGTTGAAAGAATATTGCTTTCACTATTTTTCAATCCAACAAAAGTATTATCGAAAATAATACTTTCATCACTACTTATTATAACAGTATCAGCCTTATCTTCAACACCTTTAAACACCTTTGTTGTAACAAGCAAATCAGGCTTACCATAATTTTTTGTTATCTCATCAACGTCGCCACGGTACAACAAAGTAATATTTTTTCCATATAGATTTATTATAGCACAACTTACCACATATGTGTCAACGGTTGTAACTGTTATTTCGTTATTTAACCCATATTTATATTCATCTGCAATAATAGTATTTTCGGGGAACTCAAATCCTGTCAGATAGCTTTGTTCTTTAACAAACTCTGTAACAACCGTAGTTTCAGGCTTATATTTTCCTATAAACGTTGACGAAACTCTGTTTGTGTTATTATCTGATGAACCTATATATAACATTTTCAATTTTTCCGATGTTGAAACAGGAAGCATATCATAATTAACCATTGAGTCTTCACAATTGAAAATAAAGTGTATATATTCTAAGCCTGATTTTAAAGTAACGTTCATACCGTTACCGGCATAATGCACCGTTACCTGTGTACCAAAATTCGGGGTCATGGGTAATGAAAATGATATTACGGTAACAATAACACAAATACAACAACAAATTACTTTAAAAGATTTTCTGTATCTGAAATGATTTATTATTAAGAATATACTTACTATGACGAAACAGAATAAGGCGGCAACAATTAAGCTTTCTTTGTAAATATGTACCGAACAAAATTTAAAATCTGAAATTTTATCAACTATCGTCATCACAAGTTTCAACAAAACTCCGGCACATTTAAAAACAAATATCGCACCCGTGTTAGCAACTGTAACAGGTATAAAAGAAATAAGCAACCCTATTACACCTATAATCATTCCATAAAAGGCGACGTTAACACAAAGTATGTTTGTTATGGGTGCTGCTAAACTAAAAGACCCGAAAAACCATACTGCAACAGGTAAAGTAAACAAACCTGCAATACCACTTACTGCAACTGATAAAACAATATAGTTCACAATTTTCATTAAGTAATAATTTTTAATCTTTTTTGATAAATTAACAAAAAGTTCTGCTTTGTTGTTAAGAATAAGTATACCCAGAGTTGCTGACACCGAAAGTAAAAAGCTGGTTGAAATTACTGTAAAAGGATTTGATAATGCAATTAAAGCACAAGCCAGGCCTAAAGAATTAAAGCTATCCTGTTCTTTATTAAAAAACGGTGATAAAAACACCATAAGCATCATAAATGACGCCCTTAAAACCGACGGTGTAAAAGCTGAAACTATACAGAAGAAGCATAAAAAGATAATGCAAATTATACTTGTTTTTCGCTTATCTTTTATAAACAAATTCAATATAGCACCTAACACACCACACCAAAGAGTTGTATGAAGTCCTGAAACAGCCAGTAAATGAGCAACGCCTGAATAACGAAAGCTCTGTAAAACGTCACTACTCATCAGCGATCCATCGCCAAACAGCATACCGTTTAAAAATCCTGCTTCATCTGTATTTAAATAACTGAATATTTGCATTGTGACAATACTTTTAAATTTAATACAATAGTAATATGGTGTTTTTTCTGATTCATATAAAACAGAAAAGCCATTACAATCCCCATC
>JAZOSL010000049.1:0-2484 GCA_045657085.1 Acutalibacteraceae bacterium
ATTTCTCAGCATGCTGTTTCAAGAGCGATAATTAAAGAAAGTGACAGTGTACTTGTAATAGGGGCCGGTCCAATCGGTTTGTTTGCACTTCTTGCCGCAAAGCAGAAATGCAAAAAAATTGTTGTTGCCGATATCCTTGATAACAGATTACAGTTGGCAAAGGAATATGGTGCTGATGCAGTTGTAAATACTAAAAATCAGTCTTTAGAAGATTTTACAAAAGAGTTTACAAACGGCAACGGATTTGATGTTTGCATAGAAGCCTGTGGTGCACCTGAAACCTTTTTAGGTTGTATCGAAAATGCAGCCTTTGGTGCAAATATAATTCTTATCGGTAACGGCAAACGAGAAACGAGCTTTGTTCATTCTATAATTTTAAAGAAAGAGCTTAACATTCACGGTAGCAGAAATGCTTTGAAAAATGACTTTATAAATAATATTGATATTGTTGCATCAGGTAATGCAGACGTTATGAAAATGGTAAGTGGAGTTTATGATATGAATGATGCGCTTGATGCATTCAAAGCACTTGCCAATAACGACGGCACGCTTGCTAAATTACTTATAAACATTGGTGATTAATATGAAAGACACAATTATACAATTCGGGGAAGGTAATTTTTTAAGAGGGTTTTTTGATTATTTTCTTGACGTTATGAATAAAAACGGTCTTTATGACGGTAAAGCTGTTGTTATTCAACCACGCGAAGGTGGTAAATGTAGCCTTTTAAATGAACAGAGCTGTAAATATAACCTTTATTTAAGGGGTATTGAAAAAGGCGAAATCAAGAAAGAGCATCGTTATATTGAATCGGTTTCAAGAGCTATTGACCCTTATAAAAATTATGATGAATATATTGCACTTTCAGAAAACCCTGATTTGAAATTTGTTGTTTCAAATACAACTGAAGCAGGTATTGCTTTTGACGATAGTTGTAGTTTTAATGATAAGCCTTGTAAATCATTCCCCGGAAAGCTTACACAGTTTCTTTATAGCAGATATAAAAAAGGCCTTGCAGGATTTATATTTTTACCTTGTGAGCTTATAGATAATAATGGTGATGAGCTTAAAAAATGTGTGTTAAAATATGCAGATTTTTGGGGCTTAGAAAATGGTTTTGTTGATTGGGTAGAAAACGAAAATGTTTTTGCAAATACCCTTGTTGACAGAATTGTAACAGGCTACCCCAATGACGAAACAGTAGAATTACATAGTGATGATAAATTTCTTGATACTGCTGAAATTTTTCATTTGTGGGTTATTGAAGGTGATTTCGAAAAAGAATTACCTTTGAAAAAAGCAGGGTTCAATGTTATCTGGACAGATGATGTGAAGCCTTATAAAAAGATAAAAGTAAGAATTTTAAACGGTGCTCATACATCTCTTGTTGCTGGAGCAATTCTTTCAGGTATTGAAACCGTTGGTCAGGCAATGGTTGATGAAACAGCATACGCTTTCTTAAATAAACTTATGAAAGAAGAAATTCTTTCAACTATAGGTGAAAACGAAGACAGTATTGCTTTTGCAAACAGTGTTTTTGACAGATTTAAAAACCCCTTTATTCAACATAAATGGAGAGCAATTGCTCTTAATTCTGTAAGTAAGTTTTCGGTAAGAGTTTTACCTACACTTCTTGAATATAAAAAGAAAAATAATAAGCTTCCCAAATGTCTTACTTTGTCATTAGCTCATCTTATTTATTTTTATAAAAACGACTGCCCCGAAGATGCACCGAATATTGTTGAAACAATGAAAAACAACACCATTGATGATATTTTGAAAAACGAGTCCTTGTGGGGTGCAAATCTTTCAGATATGACAGAAGCTGTGAAAGAATATTACAATAAAATTGACACCATAGGCGCAAAGGAAACAATGAAATGGATACTGTCAGAATAAATGAAAAAGATAATGTCTGTTTCAATCTGTCAATGGGTCACAAGCCGGCTGTGAATGACATAGCAATTTAAAAGGACGGTGTAACACTATGATTATCGATGCACACGCTCATCTGTGGCATAAGCAAAACGGCATTGTAAACGGCAAGCCCGTTTATGATATCGGCGGCGGAAAAAGTAATTTCGGCGGCGAAATAAAACAAATGATGCCGCCTTATATGACCGACGGTGCCAATTCCGTGGAGCGTTTTCTTGCGAATATGGACTATGCAGGCGTATCGGGTGCCGTAATAACTCAGGAATATATCGACGGCAATCAGGACGAATACCTGCTCACCTGCAAGAGTGACAGAATCAAAATCTGCGCACTTTACGAAGAAAAACCACTCGGTGATATCAGCGGTTTTGATGGAATCAAAATCTGTGCAGGTCGCCTTGCCGATAAAAATCTGCTGGGTCACCTCGAGCCGTTTAAGGTTGCAAACGAAAGCGGCAAGTTTATTTCTATAGACCTTGCCGACGGTAGTGAGCAGACAACTATGATGCAGGAAATAGCGGAGATGTTTCCGGATTTGAGAATTGCTG
>JAZOSL010000050.1:0-7349 GCA_045657085.1 Acutalibacteraceae bacterium
AGACCAACAAGACCAAGAAGATAAGGAACTCTTTTTCTTATCTCACTCTCTCTTGCACCAATAACACGCATAGCGTACGCAATATTGTCATATACATTCATAGATGGAATAAGTCTGAAATCCTGAAAAACAATACCGAGAGTTCTACGGAAATAAGGAATCTCTCGTTTTTTCATACTATTCAGATTATACCCGTTTATACTGATAGAGCCTGAAGTAGAAACTTCTTCTCTCATCATAAGTTTAAGAAAGGTACTTTTACCAGCACCTGAAGCACCTACGATAAAAACAAATTCACCATTTTCAATAGTAATATTGAGATTGTTAAGTGCCTTTGTATTTGTATCTTCGTAAACTTTAGATACATTTTTAAATTCTATCAAATTCAACACCCAATCTTAAAATAATTAGATTTCTAACAAAAGCATTATAGCACATCTTATTACAAAATGTAACCCTTTTGTAATAAAAATGTGCTATTTTTATAAAACTTTAATATTTAGTTAACAATTAATATTTAACGGGATTTGCATCAAGATATTTCTTAACCATAAGAGCTACCTTGAATACGATAGCATCGTCAAACTCACGAAGGTCAAGACCTGTAAGCTTTTTAATCTTTTCGAGTCTGTAAACAAGAGTATTTCTATGTACAAAAAGCTTTCTTGATGTTTCAGAAACATTAAGATTGTTTTCAAAGAATCTCTGAATTGTGAAAAGCGTTTCCTGATCAAGAGTTTCAATTGAACCTACTTTGAAAATTTCTTTAAGGAACATCTCACAAAGAGTTGTGGGAAGCTGATAAATAAGACGAGCAATACCTAAATGATCATAGCTTACAATATTACGTTCTGTATCAAAAACTTTACCAACTTCAAGAGCTACCTGAGCTTCCTTGAATGAACGAGCTAAATCCTTAACACCAACTACAGGAGTACCGATACCAACAAGTGAATGGATATAGAACTCTGATGAAAGTGCATCTGAAATTGAACGTGCAAGCTTTTCAAGATCCTTACCGTCTACATCACTTCTTACTTCTTTAACAAGGGCAATATCAGTTTCGCTTATATTGATAACAAAATCCTTTGATTTATCGGGGAAGAGATTCTGAACAACATCATAAACTGAAACATCATTTTTATCAGTAAATCTGATAAGAAGAACAACTCTTGAAGCTTCGTTGTTGAAATGAAGTTCACGTGCTTTAAGGTAAATATCACCGGGAAGAATATTATCAAGTATAACATTCTTTACAAAGTTACTTCTGTCGAATTTCTCATCATAGAACTGTTTGATATTTGTAAGTGACACACCAAGCACACCGATATAACTATGAGCAGCAACATCATCGCCTTCAACAAAAACAGCATACTCAGGTCTTGCCTGTGTACCGAAAGACTGATAAATACAACCGTCAAAAGAAACACATGTGGCTGATGAAAAAACAGCAGCTACGTTAACATTTCTGATTTCGCCGATTCTACCTAAATCGGTACAAGAAATAACGGCACCTGTCTCGTCTATGATACCGACTGTTCTGTCGACAACATCACGCATCTGATGAATTACACCCTGGAATAATCTATTGGACATTTTGATGACCTCCAATATTTTTTTAACAAAAACAAGTTTTGACAGTTATACATAATACACAACTTTGCACAATTTTGCAAGTACTTTTTTTATATTCGTTGATTTTTTTTATGCAAAATGTTAATTTTACGACAAAAAAACGGGGTTTAAATGCAAAAATGCACATATAAACACAACTTTATGTCAAAATATACAAAAATGTGTTTTTTTACTTTTTCTCTATGGTTTCAAGCTCCTTTGTGGTAATAATTCTTGCTCCCCCAACAGGTAGTGTTTCATCGAGAGCTAGTCCACCAATTGATATACGTTTGAGCTCTGTTACAGTTGTACCTAAAGAAGCAAACATCCTTTTTATCTGATGATACTTACCTTCTTTAATTGTAACTTTAAAAACTTGGTTTTCATTATCTGACATTAATTCTAATTCAGCAGACAACAAAACCGTACCGTCACCAAGAATAACACCTTTGTTAAAAGCTTTTTTTGCTGATTCAAAATCAATTTTATCCGAAACATGAGCGATGTAGGTTTTATCCACGTGACGTGACGGAGATAAAATTCTGTGAGCGAAATCACCATCATCAGTAATAAGACAAAATCCTGTTGTATCTTTATCAAGCCTACCTGCAGGAAAAAGATTTTTCCTTTTTAATTCATCGGGAAGAATATCAACAACAGTTTTGTCCTTTCTATCTTCAGAAGCACTTACAACTCCCTTAGGCTTATTAAGCATAATATAAACAAATTCTGTCTGCTGTAATGCTTTTCCTTTAATTTTAATATCATCGTCATAACTCACCTTAACAGAACTGTCTTTCACAACGGCTCCGTTAACGGTTACTTCTCCCCTTTTAACCATTGTTTTTACATCACTTCTTGATGCTAAACCCTGAGAAGCTATTAATTTGTCTAAACGTTCTTTTTTCATATATCTTCCTTTTCAAATCCGTGCATAAATCCATCCAGCTTTATTGAGCACACATCGCCACCGATTATTTTACCTTCAAAAACCAATAGATTTATCCTTACGTAATCTTCATCCTCCGGAACACCTGGGTAATTCCTAATTATATAAGTCCACCTTTTTGCAGATTTTCCGGCATATAACGAAAGATCGTAGCCTTGGGAAATCTGAAGTTTGTTATAATTATTATAAACATCATCGAACTCTTTCGGTATTGCTATCTGCCTTACCTCTGCCGGATCCTCATCAATTATCCAACCGAAATCAGAAATAAACTTCAATCTGTCATCAGCAGTTTTACCTGTCTGCAATGAAACGTTTTTTACCTTAGTTTTTCCACTTGAATTAACAGAAATCAAAACAACCGAAAAAACAATGATCATTGATAAAACAACTGCTGACACTTTTTTAAAAACCTTTGATGAAACTGAAACTACAAACATATAATACAACTCCTTTGCCTTACATAATTCTATGCAAGACCAAGGAGTTTAATGAGTTTATTACATAAACAAACTGAGATACGAATCAAATATCCATTCTCCTACAAATGCACAAATCGCTGAGCCCATAGCTAAGAATGGTCCGAAAGGTATAACGCCTTTCATTTCTTTTTTCGCAAATATTTTTCTGCCTATTGAGAAAATCACACCCAAAACAGCACTCATAAACAAAGCAATTATTACAGCCTTCCAACCTAAAACAAAGCCAACTGCTGCCATAAGCTTTATATCTCCACCACCCATTGCTCTACCCTGAGTAACAAAGGCAATCAAGAAAAATAACCCTGAAACAGCAAAAAGACCAATAATTTTTGCAATTATCCACTCTTTAGTAAATTCGCCTGCAAGAAGTGCATCACCAACAATAAACAAACCACCGACAAAAATAGCAATCCACATTGAATCGGGGATAATCTGATGTTCAAAATCTATCCACGAAACAACGATTAATGCGGACATTACAATCATGTAGCCAACTAGCTTTAAATTAAGTCCTTCAATAGCTGTGCCACCACATAAGAATAAATAACAAAGAACGTAGGCAACACCGTTCAAAGCTTCAACAATAGGATACCTTGCAGATATCGGAGCTTTGCAATAACGACATTTACCACGAAGGAAAATCCAGCTAAATAACGGAAACAGGTCTTTCCAATTCAATTCGTGCTTACAGGTTGTACAAATAGAACTCCCCTTTTTAAAATCCATCCCTTGAGGCAACCTATAAATAAGAACATTTAAAAAACTACCGATCACAGTACCAAAAACAAAAACGATGGCAGCTATGTAAGCTGTAAGAAAATGAATCATAACAACGCCCCTTTACTGTTTGTGGAGATTTTAAGAAAATTATACATTCAAATTATGTTAAAGTCAACAAATATTACTTTTTGTTTTTGTTAAAAAATAATTACATAATATATTGTAATTTGGCGAGAAATATGGTATATTTGAACAGTATAAAAAGACAAGGAGGCCTTTTTCTATGAAAAAGACAAGCAAACGTGTAATAGCTATCCTTTTAACCGTAGTTATTTCATTCTCTGTTATTGGTTTAAGTGCAGCTTCTATAGCTACAATTGTTAACCTTGCAGAGCCCACAGATTTAGCAAACGGTTCCACAGTAATCAATGCAGACAGCATTGACGAGGCTATTGAAATGATGAAATCAAATCCCGATATGTTTAAAGCAAATGACCCTCAGGGTAAATCCGGTGGTAAAGATGCTGTTATTTACCCCACAGTTATCATCCCCGGTATCAGCCAGTCAATCTCTTACCTTGCCGACGAAAACGGCAACCCCGTAGTTAACGCAAACGGTTCTGAGCTTTCAGGTGGTCTTCTTATTATTGATGATTCCCAGCTTGTTTCTGTTATTGCTAACAATCTTGCCGGCCCTCTTGCTAAAGCTCTTATTACTCAGAGCGACAAAGACGGTATGCTTGCTGAAGGCGTTTACAAAACTGTTACTGAACTTTTCGCAATTCAGTCAAGTAACAAACACGGTTTACCTACTCACAACCTTAAAACTGTTTCATACACAACATCAGTTGCAGGTATGAGCAAGGATGACAGAGACTATTTCTACAGAATGATTCCTATGCAGTCAATCACTGAAGAAGTTGGCGAAGATAACCTTTATCTTTATGCTTTCCCCCTTATCGGTGACCCAATGGAATCTGCAAAAGGTCTTAACGATTATATCCAGATGGTTAAACAGCAAAAAGGTGTTGACAAAGTAAACATTGTTACTATCTCTCTTGGTGGTACAATTCTTACAGCTTACCTTGAGCTTTACAAAAACACCGGTTACCCCGACATCAACAGAGTTGTTAACGTTGTTGCTTGTCTCGACGGTACTGATGTTATGGGTGACTTCTATCTCAGAAAGTTCAACCTTGATGACGATTTCTTCTTCCGTCAGTATGTTCCTATGATTATGAAAGAGAGCAACGGCTACGGAACTCTCGGTTATATCATAAACATAGCATTGAAGATATTCCCCAAATCAGTAATTTATTCTATTCTTACTGCTGCTGTTGACGGTATAATTGATACTCTTATGCACAACTGTCCTCAGTTCTGGGCAATGCTTCCTTCTGATCGTTACGAAGAAGCTAAAGTTAAATACAACGAAATCTGGAACGATCCTACATACCATATTCTCGCTCCCAAGCTTGACGCTTTCCAAACAGCTAAATTAAACCTTAAAGATAACCTTGCTATCCTTATGAACAGTGGTAGACTTGTTCACAACGTTGCAGGTTACGGTCTTGATTACAGTGTTCAGGATTACAACTTCTTCGGTGTTATGATGTCATCACAGACAACAAACAGTGACGCTATCATAGATATCGACTCAACAACACTTGGTGCAACTTATGCAAAAGCTGGTACAATTCTTCCTGATGAAATCCTTTTCAAAGATAATGCTATCATTTCTCCTGACGGAAGTATTGATATTTCAACTTGTGCATTCCCTGAAAACGTTTGGTTGTTCGGTGGTCAGCATCACGAAGTTGGTAGAAACGACGTTGTTATTAAACTTATCGGTAAACTTATTACAGGTGAAATTAAATCTGTAAACGATATGCCTGAAGCATTCCCTCAGTTTAACGGTAACAGAAATACAAAACGTATTACACGTTCTTATCTTGAAGAAGCTGAACAGGTATTTGATGAAACAGATAAATCAAAGTATGCTCCCGAAGATCTTGTTGAACTTCAGGCTGCATATGATGAAGCACAGGCTCTTCTTCAGACAACTATTTGTGATTCAGCAGTTGCTGAAGCAACAGCAGACAGACTTCTTAATGCTCTTCGCCGTGTAGGAAAAGAAAGTGCTGAAGAAGATCAGACAATGAACAAGGCTCTTGAAGCTATCTGTAAGTTCCTTGACGATACAATTGATACAGTATTCGGTGCAGGTAACGGATTTACCGATATTGCTCACTCAGGACCCTTTGCTTAAAACATCACACTTGAACTAAATAATTAATTGTGATATAATTTCACTCCCGAAGAAATTCGGGAGTGTTTTTTATACTATATATAACATATAAGGATTTTTGAAATGAACGTTTATTTTTACACTTTAGGCTGTAAAGTTAATCAATATGAAACTCAAGAGATGAGTGAACTGTTCGAAAAAGCAGGTCATACTATTAAAAATAAATCGCTTGGTGCTGATGTTTGTGTTGTAAACTCTTGCACAGTAACAGCTGAAAGTGTAAGAAAAACAAGACAAACTATCAGAAAACTAAAAAAACAAAACCCGGAATGCATAATGATTTTAACCGGCTGTGCTTCACAGGCTGAGCCTGAAATTATCAACGATTTACCTGAAGTTGATATATTTATGGGTAACAGAAGCAACACAACCATTATTGATGCTTTAAATAAATTTCTCAAAAAACGTATTGTTATCAACAACAGAATTGAACATCTTACCGGTGACAGTTTCACCGGAGTTGGTATAACACGTTTCGACGGTCATACAAGAGCATTTTTAAAAATACAAGATGGTTGTGACCGTTTTTGTTCATACTGCCTTATACCGACAGCAAGGGGACGTTCACGCTCAAAATCATTGGAAGATATTGATAAAGAATTAAAAATACTTTCAGAAAACGGATATAAAGAAATTGTATTTGTTGGAATAAACTTATCGGACTACGGAAAGAATACCCCCTACTCTTTGCCCGATGCATTAAAACTCGCAGAAAAATACACAAATATAAAACGAGTTCGTCTGGGTTCTTTGGAGCCTGATCACATTGACGCCAAAATGATTGCAGGGTTAAAAGAAGTAACAAAGCTTTGTCCACAATTTCATATATCATTACAGAGTGGTTGCAACAATGTTTTAAAAGCTATGAACAGGCATTACACAGCTGAAGAATATAAAGAATTAACACAAAAGCTACGTTCTAATTTTAATGATGCTACGATTACCACAGATATACTTGTAGGCTTCCCAACTGAAACAGATGAAGATTTTAATGTAACGTGCAATTTTGCAAAGGATATTAAATTTGAAAAAGTTCACGTATTCCCCTACTCAGTCAGAGAAGGAACACGTGCAGCAAAAATGGAACAGCTGACAAAATCAGTAAAAGAAAGCAGAGCATCAAAACTTGCAGAAATAACAGAAAGTATCAGACAAGATTATCTTTGTGAGCAAATTGGTAAAACAGTTTCAGTTCTATTCGAAATATATAAGGACGGATATTCAGAAGGATACACAGAAAACTACACACCTGTAAGAATTTATACAAAAGATGATT
>JAZOSL010000051.1:0-11797 GCA_045657085.1 Acutalibacteraceae bacterium
GAACGTGTGTAGTCTTTCATAGCTTCCATTGCATTGGCGTAAAGTTCTTCAATTCTCTTGTGCCTGAACGGGTTAAGAATAGTATATTTATCTAAAAATTGGTTTGCTTTAAAATATTCCCAGCTTAAATTTGCAGTTTCAACGTTAAATAGCTGTTCTTCTGAAATATCTGCAGTTAATGCTTTTTCCCATAATCCGTCAAGGGCAACGGCAACGTTCATAGGATAAAAGCCTGCCTGATAATGCCAGTCAAAGTCAAAGGCGTGAGCAGATACCTTTGTCTGTGCTGTCTGAATATCAATAATCTGTTTGATGAATGGAGCAGCAGCTTCACCGTAATAAGCTTTAATAAAATCCATCATATGATATTCCACGTCACAGTTTACGTCCCATTGAAGTTTGCAGAGAAGATAGTTGCGAAGCTCGTTAAAAGCAGCAATATGCCCATCACCACAATTATAAATATAACCTGTTATACCAATATCGTGCATATATTTCATTGTGGATTGCATATATTCAAAGTTTGAGAAAAACTGAGCTGTGTTTATAAAGTTGATTGTATAATCATAGATGTACGTAGTGTCGGCAATTTTTGTCCAGTTTATAAAATCCTGAGATATTGTAGGCTCGTTTTCGTAATAAAGATTACGGAACGTTTCGTTACCGTCCTGAGCACCACATTCGGTTAACGGGTGACTTCGACAGGCTTTATGAAGTCCACAAAGCACGGGTGCAACATTTTTATTACAACGAAGAGACAGATCTGTAGGTGGTCGGTCGGTTTCATTGTATGCATAGAAAGTAAATGTGAAGTCAGGAAACTCATCGTCAAGAGCATCTGCAAAAGCGTTTGTGAAAAGAATGGTAGGAGCACTTACACTACCGTATTTTTCATAAAGCTCTTCACATTTATCGCAACGACAATAGTTTGTATTATCCTTCTGACCAATATGAATATATTTCGCATTTGTTTCGCATTCAAGAATAGCTTTTCTTGCATTTTCAACTGCAACATCTAAAACCTCGGGATTGGAAAGGCAAACGTGATCACGTGTTTTTGTACCCTCGGCAGTTGTTGCAAAGTAGTCGGGATGCTCAGTTATAAGGTCATCAGGAACTAATTTATCCAGAGTAACATCCCACAGAACGTATGTAAGAGCACCACCGTATTCAGTTGCTTCGTTCCAGAAAGAAACGTTCATTTTAGTTCGTGCCCTGTAGGCATCGTTTGTACCTATACAATCGTTTCTTCGAATAGAAAAGGACGGCTCAACAATACGGTCTATTTTACTGTCGATGATGATATCCTTGCTTTCGGGTATAACCTCAAGCTCGGGTGTAAACCAACGAACACCTAAATATTCTTCAAGGAAGGTATAAACACCGTATAATGTTCCACGACTATCAAAACCAAGAATAAATAAGTGATTTCCGTCAGAGAATAGCATAAAGCCATCAGAAGCTATCCGGGAACGGTCAATATTTACAATACCGTTTTCAAAATCGGTTTCACCGACAATAATAGCTTTGCTTTCGTCGGTTAATTCATTTTCTGTAACGATTTTTAACTCTGCACCACTTATTTTTTTAATATAAGATTGAAGCTCGTTAACAGCAGTAACTGTAGTTGCATCAGGATTTTCGTCAGTGGCTATAACAAAATCAGATCTACCGTTTACGATAATAGCCATAGGAGAAGAAATTTCCTGCTGAACGTATTTTTCACCACCGTAAGTAATGTTAACATCAGCAGTAAATACGCCCGTAATATATAAAATAACCTGAATAAAAGCGACTGATGCTTTAAAAAAGGCAGACATTTTCACACCACCAAGTTTAAATTTTTAGAAATTGATAATTGAATTATTTGAACCATTCTAACGGAATATTATCGGCAACCAATTTGCCACCCTTTTTATTAGGATGAACGTTGTCGCCACCAAGATATTCTTTTTTTGAGCAGGTTGGCTTTTCGGGGTTAACACATAATGACGCCTGGTCATAAAATCCGTGGAAATGCTCTTTGTTTTCAAAAAGGAGCTTATTTGTCTGTGTAACAAGAGCTTCTTTTTCGGGACGTGAATCTACACTTTCGCCAAAATTAAGAATATTGAAAACAACAGGCTTAATACCATTCTTTTTAAGCGTATCTGTTAAAAAAAGCATTCCGTTGACAAAATCTTCAGCAGAGCATTTTTCAGATTTAGGTGCCTGAATAGTATCTGGCTGTAAAAAGTCGTTTGTGCCTAAAGCGATAATTGCATATTCTACGTCGGGATAATTTAAAATATCTCTTTGAATACGGTTAAGACCACTTTTGCCAAAAAGACCTTTACATAAAAATCTTGTGCTGAAATCTTTTAAAAGGCGAGTACCCATAATAGATTTATTTATAACAGAATATTTTCCCGGATAAGCTTCATAGATTCTTTGAGCAAATTCATTTGTCCAATAGCCCTGCTGACTTATAGAGTCACCGTAAACAACAATGCTTTTCGCATCTGTAGAATTAAGCACCTGAACAGACTGAAAAAGGGGAATAGGCTTATGAAAATACATTTTAAGAACAGAAGATGCAATCTCTCTTACCTTATCACGTTTACGACGTTGGTTTTCAACCTGTGGAACGTGGGAAACGTCACCGTTGACTGTTAAAAGCAAAGCATTGTCAAGAAGGTTACCACTACGAAGAGCACCTTTTTCAACAAACACACTAATGCAGAAATAGTCACCTGCTACAATATCCAAAGGGATTTCGTCACTCACAACAACCTGACCGATTTTAAGGCAGAACGATTTTTGTGAATCAACTGTTGCAGTTTTACATTCACCTGTAAAATTACCGTCCTTGTCGCATTTTGCCACAGAAACTGCACCGATATATACGTCATTTTTAGCACATTCATTTGAAAGCTCAAAACGAACACTTTCGCCTGAAAGAGCTGATTTTATAACAAGTCTGTATGTTTTTTTATAGGAGGGGTAATAAAAAAACGAAAAAGCCGAATGAGCCTGACCCCAAACCTGAACCCATTTATTTTCCATAAAAATCCCTCGTTCCAAAATTTTTAAAAAGCCGGTTTCTGAAAACCGGGAATTATACCGTTTCTTTATTATATTGACCAGAAGCTGTCAATAAAAAGAGTAGTACGATGGGGAAAAGCTCTGAAAAAGTCGTCTGCATTGTTTTTTAACTCTACACCATCTATGAATGAGGCTGTGTGGGCAGTGTGACCCTCACCCGCAAGAAGAAGCCTTGCAGCCGCAGGGGGAGTGAGAGAAATATCGTAATCGCCCTCAACCCTTTTAGTGACGGTAGCCTTGCCGTTTTCATATTCAACGTCAAATATACCCTTATTTTGCTGAAGGTCATCAAGGCTTAATATGCTGAATTTGCCATATTTTTCAGGGTAAACGTTATTTTCAAGCAGTTTTTTAAGGTTGTATATTCTTCCTGCATATCCACCTTCGGACGAGTAGGTTACACCGTCAATTCTGTCCAAAATACAGGAAACCGGTGATCCGGGATACTGTTTTTTTATAACAAGAGTTTTAACGATGCCGTCGTAGTTTCTTAAAAAACCTATAATTCCTTTGAGAGCATCGGGGGTAAGAATAAACAATTCCTCTGCAATAAGCTCGTCAGGACGTTTTACCTTAAAACGTACGTATCCATCAGTTTCACCGAAAGAATTGTGGTGAATGTACGTGTAATCTGATTCTTCAAGAGGATTACTACAAAAATGCTTTTTATCTTCTCTCAAGGTTAAAAGATTTTGAGTAAAAGCACATTTATTATGTAATTCACACAGTTCGTTAAGCTGTTCGCCTGTGTAAAGCTCAACGTCGTTGTTACGGGGAATATGACAAAGCTTTTCAAAAGGCACCTTTATTGTAAAATAGCGATTAAGATTAGCAAAACCGAATTTCTCATAGTAAGAAATTGAAAATGGTGAAAGAAAACCTGCAACAATATCTTTTTCAACGGCAATCTTCCCGAACTCGTCAAAAATGGCTCTTATGCCACCCATTCTGCGATATTCCGGCTGACTACATATTCCACTGAGAACAACTGTGTTTATAAGATTATCACAGTAGTTGCATTTGAAATCAAATACCTCAGCACCTGCAACAAGCTTTCCGTTATGAAAAGCACCAAGCACAGGCATTTCAACCTCTTTGTCAACCTCTTTATCAAATTTCCAAATAAATGAAGCAGCAGATATCTTAAGATAATCTACAGCCTCATTGGAATTTATAAAACGTACGTCCATAACCGCCCTCCTGAAAAATTATTGGGTTTGTTTGTAGGGTTTAGAAGAAAAATCTCGTTATTTTGCAGGCTTTGAACTCATATTAAAGCACAGCTCGCCACCTTCCATAAGCTGTTCGTGAGTTACGTAAGTCCCTTTAAGCTCTTTACCGTTAAGGGTTATTGAAGAAACGTAAATATTTTCGTCGCTCTGGTTAACGGCTTTGATGTTGAGAGTTCTGCCATTTCCGAGACTGATTTCAGCACTGTCAACGTTAGGTGAGCCTATCCAATATTTATCTGTTCCTGCAAGTGGATAGAAGCCTAATGAAGAAAAGATGTACCACGAGCTGATTGTTCCACCGTCATCGTTACCGTCAAGACCGTTTACGTCAGTACTGAAACGGTTTTTGAGCGTCCAGCGAACCCATTTCTGAGTAAGGTCGGGTCTGCCTGCGTTACTGAAAAGGTAAGGTGTGTGAATATCATGCTGATTTCCTATCCAATAGCCGTGACCGGGGTCAAAGCTTGCACGGGCAGAAGAAGCATCCTTCATAAAGTCTTCAAGTTCTTCGACAAAATATTCTTCACTGCCAAAGAGTTCTATCATTCCGTAAATATCCTGAAGAGCGTTCCATCGCCATTGTCTTGCACTACCTTCGCAATAGCAGTCTGCAAATTTCTTTATCATAACTGCATCATAGAAAGTAGTTATATAAGGGCTGAAATTCTTTACGTATGAGCCGTCAGAGTTTCTTGCCTGAAAATATTTTGTTTCAGGGTTAAAGGTGTTTTTGTAATACATTGATTTTTCTGCATATTTTTCGGCATCCTCTTTGTGACCGAGAGCTTCGGCAAGAGTGGCTAAAGCACCGTCCTCCCATGAATATTCAATAGTTCTTGAAACTGAGTAGTCGTCGGGTGCAAGGTCGTTTGGCACAAAGCCGTATTCATTGTAATATTCAATATAATCTCTGCCAACGGGGTCCGCCTTTTTCTCGGAAGAAAGCTTCATATATGAGTAAGCAGCTTCAACGTCAAAATCGGTAAAGCCCTTAAGGTAGCTTTCGGCTATCATAATATTTGCCGGGTCACCAAGCATTGAGCCTGCATAGCCTGCACCCATAGGCCAACGGGGGAGAGCTCCACCTGTTTCTGCCATTTCAACAAGAGATTTAAGGCAATCTCTCTGAATATCGGGTGCTATGAGAGTGTAAAGAGAGTGAGTTGTTCTTACTGTATCCCACAAGGACATATCAGTCCTGTAGGTAAAGCCGTCAGCATTGTGAACCTGTTTATCAAAGCCGAGATATTGACCGTTAACGTCTGTGAAGTTTGTGGGCATAATCATACTGTGATATAAAGCAGTATAGAAAATTTTCTTGATTTCATCATCGTCGCTTTCTATATCTATAACAGAAAGAGAGCTTTCCCAATTATTAAGTGCATTTTTCCTGACGTCGTCAAAGGTAAGACCGTCTGTTTCTGCTAAAAGGTTTTCAAGAGCATTTTCAGTGCTTATAAAACTTATGGCTACTTTCATTTCAAGGGGTTGACCACTGATATTACCAAAATTAATATCTATTCCGAGATCGTCTTCGTCACCCTTGATTTCATAAGATTTAATTTCTTTGTCTGCAATTGCAACAAAATATACGGGCAGTCCTTCAAATCTTTCAGAGAAAGCACCCCAAAGCTCTGCAGATCCTGAAATCATACCGTTTTCGTCTACAGAAACATTACCTTTGCTTGCATCATAGTTACCTGCTGTACTTGTTATATCAATAAAAAGACGGGCATCAGAAGAATCGTTGAAGGTGTACCTATGAACACCGGTGTGGATATCTGCAGTAAATTCTGCAAAGCAATCCAGAGACTGAAGATAAATTCCGTAATAACCCGGAACAGCAGTTTCGTATTTATGAGAATAGGGGAGAACACCTGCCTTTGAAGAGCCAACGGCAGGGGTAACACGAAACATCTGATAATCCTGAGCACCTGTGCCCGAAAGTCTTGAATGGCTGAAGCCTTTTATGTGAGCGTGTTCATAATAGTAACCCGAAGTATTAGTTTTTAATAAGAAAGCACCACCAACAAATGATGTGTCAGGACCTAATCTTACAGAGCCGAAGGGAACAGTTGCAGCAGGGCTTAACATACCTGCAGTCCAAGGAGTTCCACCTGTTCCGATGAACGGGTCTACATACTGAGTATATTTACCCGTTTCAGCTTCGGGCATTTCAAAGGAGTGTATAAGTATCCCTTTAAATGCACCGGCAAAAAATGACTCAAAAGCAATAATTATTGAAACAATAACCCTTATAATCGGCCACAACATAAAATCTCTCCCTTACTATGCGTCTATACATTCAATATAAAGCCTTTATTATAGAAAGTCAATTAACAATAAGATAAAAAAAGTAATAGTGAAAAGTAAATTAAATATTATCGTATATTTATAGAAAAAACAGAATCGGAATATTATACGTTTATTTGATATTGTCTATTTACTTTTTGTGCTTATCAGATATAATAAAAACAGGTAAGAAATTTGCCTCATTTTGTTGTCATAGGAGTAAATGAATATGTCGAAATTAAAAATTGCACTTATAGGTAACGGTGGTATCTGCCGTGGTTGTCACGTTGTAAATTACGTTGAAGATGACAGAGTAGATGTTGTAGCTTTTTGCGATATTATTGAAGAAAGAGCAATTGAACTCAGAGATAAATATTATCCCGATGCAGCAGTGTACACCGATTATAAAGAGCTTTTGAAAGATGAAAGCATTGATGCTGTTGATATCTGTACACCAAACTACCTTCACTCCATAATTGCAGTTGATGCATTCAAAGCAGGTAAGCACGTATTATGCGAAAAGCCTGATGCAATTGATGTAACGGAAGTGCTTAAAATGAAAAATGCTGCTGACGAAGCCGGCAAGGTGCTTATGGTTATCAGAAATAACCGTTTCGCAACAGCATCTCAGTATGCAAAAAAATTCGTTGAAGACGGAAAAATGGGCGAAATCTATTGTGGACGTTGTGGTTGGCAAAGACGTAGAGGCATCCCCGGTAAAGGTGGCTGGTTTACAACAAAAGCTCAGTCAGGTGGTGGCCCGCTTATCGACCTTGGAGTTCATATGATAGATCTTGCTGTGTGGCTTATGGGTAACCCCACACCTGTTGCAGTAAGTGCAAATACTTACACAAAGTTTGCAGATAACGACACAAGCGATTCCGAAAATTCAAAATTCGGTGATGCAAAATCTCAGGGCACTTTTGACGTTGAAGACCTTGCAATGGGTATGATTCGTTTTGAAAACGGTGCCGTTCTTCAGATAGAGTTCAGCTGGGCATCAAATATTAAAAATGAAAACCGTTTTGTTGAGCTTCGTGGAACAAAAGCAGGTCTTAAATGGAAAGAAAATGAAGTTGAATTTTTCACAGAAGAAGACGGACAGCTTCTTGATATCATTCCAAGAGGAAAAATGGATTCAAACGGACATAAGAAAAATATCAAAAACTTCATTGATGTTCTCACAGAAGGGGCAGAACCAGTCTTCAAACCATCCCAGGGCGTTGATATGATAAAAATCCTTTGTGCAATATATGAATCAGCAGAAAAAGGAAAAGAAGTAGTTTTATAATATTGTAGAAAATAAATATTATATAGTAAGTCTCATAATAAATTATTTTGAATTTTATAAATAAGGAGTGACAGTTTTGGCAAAGAAAAAATCAACAAACAGAAAAAAACATCTTCTTATTTCGCTTTGTGTTATAGCAGTTATAGCCTTAATTATTACAGTTGCAAATATTATTTCTGTCAACAATCTTCTGAAGTTCGGAGCTTCCTATGAAAAAATACAAATGGAAGACCCGCTTGTTCCACAGAAGGATGGTAACGGATACTGGTATTTTACAACTGACAGAGATTTTAAGGTTATGCACCTTACCGATATTCATATCGGTGGTGGCTTTATGACTCAGAGTCTTGATAAAAAGGCTTTAAATGCAGTTGCTACTATGATAACAAAGGAAAAGCCTGACCTTGTTATTGCTACGGGTGATATAAGCTTCCCCGTACCGTATAGTGCAGGCACATTCAATAACCATAGTGGTGCAAAGGCTTTTGCAAATCTTATGGAAAATCTTGGTGTTTATTGGGACGTTACGTTTGGTAATCATGATGCTGAAGCTTATTCTTATTTTAACAGAGAAGCAATGGCAGAATTCTATGAAAATGATGATTATAAATATTGTCTTTTTCAGGCAGGTCCTGAAGACGTTGACGGGTATGGAAACCACGTTATTGAGGTTAAAAACTCAAAGGGAGTAATTACTCAGGCGATGGTACTGATTGATTCTCAGGCATACGTGAAAAACAATATTATTGAAAGCATCAAGGGTACATATGATAATATTCATCCCAATCAAGTTGAATGGTATGAGAATGAAATTCTTCGTATGAATAAAGAAAATAAAAGAATCACAAAAGAGGATATTCCCGTTAAATCTTTTGCATTTTTCCACATTCCGTTAACAGAAATGCTTGATGCATGGAATGAGTTTTCTGAAAACGGATATAAGGATACCAAGGATTTTAAGTTTATCAACGGTTTAATAGGTGAAGGTGGAAAACTTATTTATTGTGGCCTTGGTGAAGACGAAATGTTTGAAAAAATGCTTGAGCTTGGCTCAACAAAGGCTATGTTTAACGGTCACGATCACCTTAATTCAACTACCTTTGAATATAAAGGAATACAGTTCAGCTACGGCTACAGCATTGATTATTTTGCATATTCAGGCATTGATAAATTAGGCTCTCAAAGAGGCTGCACAATGATTACCTGTAAGCCTGATACGTCATTTACAATTGATAAATATAATTACTATTCAGAAAGATATAATCTTGAAGGCTTCACACGCGAAGACGTTACAATGCAATACGAAGACGTAACGTATCAAGATATTGATAAGTAAGAAAGTAATAAAACTTAAAAACCAAAAAGAAATAAAAACCGGAAAAACAAAAGAAAAACTCGCTATACCTTACAAATAAGGTGTAGCGAGTTTTAAATTTATTTTAATTTACTTATTGTGACATATAGAAATTTACAACTTCGGTTTTGTGTTGGCCTTCGGCGAGGGGGTTCAAGTCCCTACTTGTTTTCTAATAAAAAATGATAACAGACATTTTTTAATGTCTGCTATCATTTTATCATTTCAGCCGAATTTTATTTTTAAAAATTAAATTAAAAGATCACATACATTACAAACAAATCCAATAAAAGTATACCGGCAAAAATACTCCACTTGATAAGACGCTGTTTCATGCCGTATTTACCGCGAAAAACAACCTTTGCAAATCCGGGAGCAGAAACAATAGTTGCAAGGCCCATAAACAGTGCAACGATACCTGTTCTTGCTGAGGGTGTGCTAATGAAATTTTGAATTTGCGAAACTTCAACCGACAACATAAAAATTGTGATAATTGCATTAATTATCAGAGCAAAGAATTGTGCTATTGTTTTTTTTCTTTGACTCTTTTTTCTTTTCTTTTCTTTTTTTTCTTCTTCTTTATCACTCTGGGCCTTCATATTCATTGCAGTTTCAAAATTTGTTTTTGCAGAGCTTAACTCGTTTTGAAATTCCGCTTCGCTATCTTCAACAATTTTACGACGTTCCGGATATGTTAAATTATCTGTTGTTATATCTGTATAATTTTTTTTGGATGCAAGCTCCCATAAATTTGCAGGCTCTATTACAACAGAATAAATATTTGAAGGTATTGGGCGGGCGCAGATTCCTGACAATACACCGCTAAATTTTATAGTTCCCGCTTTAGGTAATACTAAATAAGCGCATCCTGCACAGTCTCCGGAATCTGTATATATTTTTGCTCTAAAAGCACCATCAATACAAATTGATTTGTCATCCTGTTGCCAAGAAGCTGAAACGGTAACTGCACCGGTAAGTTCATCTACATTAGTTTTGATGTCACTGAGCGTAATCAATGAGTGCAAAGTTGAGGGAGCCCAAGATAAAATTGCTTTGTATTTTTTTTGAAGTCCTGACATTGAAAGTGGTGTCGGGCTTTTACTTTCTGCCTCACAAGCCAGGTTATGGTAAAATGCCGTTTGTTTTGCTGCCCATTCTCTGCGAGCAGCATTTTCAGCATTAATTCTTGCATTATCTTGAATCGCATTTGCTGCCGTTGCGATACCCGCAGCAGGACCACCTATGCCATCTGCTATTCCACCCAAAATTGCCCAATTTTTTTCTTTTTCCTGATACACGGATTGCGGCATTATAGAACCAAGCAGACGCATTGCTTCAATACCTTCCTGATATCGCCTTGCATCCTCAACATCCATGTGATGATATTTTGCTAAGCCCTCCAGATGAGCAAGTTGTGTTTCTTGTTGTTCTCTTTTGGTTTGTTCTTCTAACTTTTTCTTCCTTTTTGCTTCAGCTTCGCGTATGGGAACATTTTTCTTATAATTAGTCCAAACTCTCAAAATTAAAAAACAAGAAACAATTGCAAAAAAAGTAGGAGCGAGAGATTGTAGTTCGAAAATAAAGCTTCCTATGGTGCATGCAATGCCCTTATCCCAAGCTATCAAAAGCAAATGCGTTCCTAATCCCATTCTGTTTACCTCCAGAAAAAATTGTTTTTATGTATCTTTTAAATTGATACGTGGAATCTTCAATTTTTTTAAAAAACACACAAAAACAATAGTATTTCTATAAATGAAAAAACAAATCCGATATATTTATTTCATTTTAGTATAATCAGTATATCACAATTATTTAATATGTTGCAATAGATTAACAAAAAGACTCATTTGAATCTTTGCAAATAAAAACAACCTCTTCAGCAAATTCTTATGCTTTATCTCTTAAAATGCTTTTTGACATTGAACTCACCTCAAAAAGGTTATATATAAAAATAATATGGTTTTCAAGTGATATTCCGTCTGCGACGGAGTGATATATTTTGATGAATCAAAATGTGATATTTCTGCTATGCAGAAGTGATATTCTATTCGCATTCAACTCGGCTTTAGCCGAATATCACTGCATAGCAATATCACTTTCGAAGAAAATAGAAATCGCGTAAGCGAATAGAACTGCACCAAAACAAAAGACCAGTCCGTTTGGACTGGTCTTTGTTTGGTGCGAGAGACGGGACTGGCCGTCTGCGGCGGCTACGCCTTGCATACTATCCGCTCGGCGACCCAAATCCTACGGATTTCGGTACCCGCCTCCCGCTCCTCGCTAAAAACAGTCCACCGGACTGTTTTCTTAACGCTCAGACCCTCTCGGGTCCAAGTCCCGTTTTTATCATAACGAAAAAACAGAGTCCACACGGTTGTGTGAACTCTGTTTTTGGTGCGAGAGACGGGACTTGAACCCGTACGGGATTACCACACGCCCCTCAAACGTGCGCGTCTGCCGATTCCGCCACTCTCGCAAGTGCTTAAATAATATAACACCAATTTTTGCATTTGTCAACATATTTTTTGAAAATTTTTAAAAATT
>JAZOSL010000052.1:0-18090 GCA_045657085.1 Acutalibacteraceae bacterium
AGTACCTGATGGTGTGCTAAGCGTTAATAATACACTTAAAATAGTCGTTACAAATACATCAGCAAACTGGTATGTTCATACAGATTATTTTAAAAGGTGGAAAAAAGAAGAATTGTCTGAGTATTTTGATGGAGAAATTGAATACGCAAAAGATTTTCTCTCAGGTGGGTTATATGGTCCTGTTAAACTTTACACAGAATGATGTTCGATTCCATTGAATCAGAGATGATTAAGAAATTTTTTAGTGGATGGTAAACTATGAACAGAAAGAAAATATCTTTGTTGCTTGATACTTTCGGTTATCACAATCACGATGGACTTGATAATTACTATGACTATATGACTCAAATGCTTGGTCTTACAAATATAGCAGGTCTTAATGATGGTGGATTCAACAGCGAAAGTGGTGTTGGTGGTGCAGATGCATCAACAATTGCCTGTAAAGCTCTTTACACACGTTCATCAGGAGCAAAAGGTTATGTTTCCTTTGCATTCAGAAAGACTGTTACACCTGAAAATGATATAAATAACTTTGCATTTTTTAACGAATATCTGCAACCAACCGAAACCGTTATTTCCTATGCAACGGTTATACGTTTCCTTGGAAATGCAGAATTTGTTAAGAATATTTCAAATGAAAAAGACCTTGTCATTGATGAATATACTAAAAATGGAAGTAAAATTGAAGTGTATTACAGCCTTGGCGAAAAAATTAAAATCGCCTCACCCGAAGGTGAATATAAAGCTTATAATATGTACGGAAATCCAATTGAAATTGATGGAAAAATAACCGTAAGCAATTCACCAATTTATATTGTTTATTAATTTTATATGGCTTTATAACAAGTTTCACTTTTCCTGAATAAATTATATATAAACCGTAGAGAAGGTGCTTATATGAGATTTGCAATGATGTCTGACACCCATTATATTTCACGCCGAATGATAACTGATAAAACTGATAAGGAGCTTTTGCTCCAGCCCTCAGTAACAGAAGCAGCAGTTTTGCAGGCGTCAAAGAATTGTGATGTACTGTTTATAGTTGGTGATCTTACCAATAGTGGAGATCGTTTCTCTCACGAGGATTTTTCTGCCTTTCTTCGTAAAGTAAAGAAGAACGGTACTAAAATATATGTAATATTTGCTACTCATGATTTTCATCACCACAAGGCGTATGTCAGAAAACACGGTGAAAAAATTGAATATAAAAGCACTCCCTGGGATAGTCCATGGTTTGATATTGAAAATGCAGAATGGAAAAGCTTGGTAAAGGATGAGTTTTCTTCACTTCCCGAAGAAGACGTTATACCTGAGCTTGTACCTGCGCTTTCACCTGAGGAAATTTGGGGAATATATAAGGAATTCGGACCAAATGATGCTTACTCTGTTCATGAATCCAGCTTTTCATATTGTCTTGACCTTGATGAAAACACACGTTGTCTTATGCTCAATGATATTTTCCGTAATGAAGAAGCTTTGAAAGATAAGAGTCCAACTTACTCACCATCTTGCCTCAGATGGATAAAACAGATGTATGATGAAGCTAAAAAAGATGGAAAATATATATTCCTTTGCTCGCATCATCCTATGCTTCCTGCAGTTCCGGCTCATCGTCTTGGTGCAGGGAAAGAAAACAGAGATATGCGTGCTCCTGTTGTTGGTCATATGCTTGCAGATATGGGCTTTAACCTTGCTTTTACAGGTCATTCTCATTTCTGTGATGTTGGTTATGTTAAAAGCGACAAGGGAAATCATATGTGGGATATTACAACACCCAGCGTAAGATTTTATCCACCTGCTTACAGAGAAATTGAACTTGACGGACAAAGCGAATCAGTAACCTACAACTGTAAATACATAGAAGCAGTTGAAAGCACAAAAATAGAAGAAAAATCTCTTTTCGAGCATTATCATAAGGTGTTTTATAACGACTATTACCACATAGTTACCGGCATAAACCCAACAGTGAAAAAGTTGATTAATAGTTTAACTGTAAAGGATATTTATTTCCTTGTAAAAGGCAAAGCTCGTCTTACCTCAAAAGAGTACGAAGCAATTAAAGATTTGAAGCTTTTCGATCTTATCATAGAAACTGCTTTTAATATGCTCATCGGTGACGGTGCATACACTCCCGATTCACCTGAATATAAAGTGTTAATGCCGTTGTGCGCTATGCTCGACAGTATTATTGACACACAACCTTTTGTAAATGTAAAAGATAAGCTTCTGGGTGGTTATTCTGTTTCAGATATCGTAGAACCGATGTTGTTCAATAACTCTGTTTCTGACAGAGAGGGTACTCTTGTCCTGAATGAGATTCCACCATCACGAATGAAAACTCCCGTCTATAAGTCACATGTAGGTGCTTTTCTTATGGGAATAATATATATTGTTTTGATTTTGTTATCACCACTCGCACCGATTGCCATAGCAATTGGATTGCCTGTGCTCACTGTTAAAAAGAGAAGAATAGCTAAAAAACACAAAGAACCATTTTACAGATATTCATAAACTGTTGGTTTATTTTCCTCACTAAACCAACGGTAGGTGTATTTTCTTAACTAAAATTTATATAGGCTAAAACTATGTAAAATAGAGACCAAAAGCACTCAATACCACCGTGTAACAAGTAACAGTGATAGAGTGGGAATAATACATTCAAACAAATTAACACACAACAGCCCGAACTCTGAAGTTTGAGTTCGGGCTGTATTTTATATATGTTTATTTTTTAATGTTGCTCGGTAAGGCTATTTCTCTCTTTCAAACGGAAATAAGCAACAAAGAACATTGCAATCTGCAAAACAGTTGAGAACGGTATTGACATACCGATAAGGAAAAGAGATCCATTACCGAATTGTTGCATAAGAAGTGCAAAGGGTACCCTGATTATAAATGCACCACACAGTCCCTGAATCATTACAAACTTTGTTTTTCCGATACCATTGAAAAAACCTATAAAACAGAAAAGAAAGCAGGTAAAAAGGCAATCTATTGCGTATGCTTTGAGATAATCCCATGATGCTATAATCGTTTCTGCGTCCTTAGAGAAGACAGATGCAAGTAAATCCCCACGGAAAAAGCTTATAAGAAACATAACAACACCGAATGCAAATGAAATCGCAATACCGATTTTTAATGTTTTCTTTGCTCTTTGCATCTGCCCCGCACCATAGTTTTGAGCAACAAAGGCAGTCATTGACTGCATAAAGGATATTGGAACAAGCATAATGAAGGTGCATACCTTCTGGGCAACACCAACACCTGCAGAAGCAGTAACACCAAGCTGATTAACAATTGCAAGTAAAATAAGGAATGAAATTCCAACGAGAAACTCCTGAAGTGCAACAGGTATTCCGATTTTTGCAATTAAACCTGCAAAGCTTTTCTTCATCTTAATGAATGATTTATTAAATTCAAATGGCAGAGTAGCTTTACGTATCATAAAGAATGAAATGATAACACTTATAAGCTGAGCGAAAACAGTTGCAATAGCAGCGCCTGCAGCACCCATTTTGAAAACTGAAACTAATATAAGGTCACCGATTATATTAAATACACAAGCAATTCCCACAGCAATAAGCGGTGTTTTAGAATCACCAAGTCCTCTGAAAACACTACCAAGAAGATTGTATGCTGATATTACAACAAACCCTGCACCACATATTTTTATGTAGTCTGACGTAAGCTCAAAGGCTTCTTCGGGTGCTTTCATTATCCAAGCCAAGCCAGATGAACCCAAAACACTTGCTATTGAAAAAATAACACCGATTATTGAAAAAAGGATAATACCTGTTCCTATAGTCTGAGCTGCATCATTGGGGCGTTTCTGACCGATTTTCTGACCGACTGCAACAGTAATACCCATTGAAAAACTTACAATAAGGTTCGTGAGAGTTGATATTATCTGAGAGCCGGTTGAAACTGCAGAAACATCTGCAGTTGAAGCAAATTGACCTACAATAAGAAGGTCTGCTGCACCGTAAAGTGCCTGCAGAAACATTGAAAACAATACGGGTATCATAAATTTAAGAAGCTTCGGTAATATTGGTCCGTTTGTAAAATCGTTGTTTTTCATTAAATCCTCCGATATATCAATAGATTTTTTCCATACTGTTTTTATTATATTTTGAAGGTTGAATTATAACACAATTAACAATATATGTCTATACAATATGGTTTTATTTATTGTTTTGATTAATTACTTATGATATAATTAGATTAAACACCGAATTCAATTGAAATTAGCGACTTAAAGGGCGATTTTATGAAACATACAGAAAAATGGATATGGCTACCATCTTATAACAAGCCTCACAATATACTAAGTGGGTTTGAAAATATAGAAAACTGTGAGTTTATTGTTGCAGAGTTTATGAAAGAATATGAATTTCCACAGGAAATAACATCTGCAAAGCTTCGTTTCAGTGGGGATTGCACCTTTCAGCTGTTTTGTAATGATGAGATAGTTGCAACAGGTCCTTCCTGTGTTGGTGGTGATTTCATAGGCAACGAAACACCTCGTGATAACTTCTATGCCTTTGAAGCTGAAATAACCCCGAAAACATCTTCGCTTTCCTTTTTTGCGAGAGTTAAAATGCTCCCAACTCAGATATGCGAATATTCAAAAGGCAGGGGAGGCTTTATGCTTTCCGGTGTACTGACCTTTGCAGATGGTAGCAAGGAAGAGATACACACTGACGAAACCTGGCTTGCAAGAAGAAACGGTGCATATACTTCTGCAACATCCTTTGACGGTAAAATTAAACCTGATAAATATACCAATGCAGAGTGTATTGAAAATATATGGCTTACTGAAACTGCACCGATTCCCGTAAGGGTTGAAAATGAACTTCTTTGCGATAACAGTAAAATAGCTTTAACACCCTTTGAAGAGAAAGCTGTTGTTATAGAGCTTGATAAAATTTGGGCAGGCTTTCTGAAAATTAAAGCCGGGTCACAAGGTGAAGTTGTTGTTAAAGTCACCTTCAGAGAATTAAGTGAAGAAGGTTCAACTGAAGATATTATTCTGAATAAAGCTTCAGATTACAGAGGCTTTTATATGCATAGTGCAGGTAATATAACAATACTTGCAAAAAACAATTCTTCCGAACCTGCAGAGCTTACCGTATCATTTATTGAAACTCATTATCCCGTTTCTGAAGAGTGTGAAACTGTAACAAGTAATAAAGAGTTTAATGCAGTTCTTGAAACCTGTAAGCATACTCTTAAAATCTGCCGTCAGACACACCACATTGACAGTCCTCGTCATTGTGAGCCTATGGCCTGTACTGGTGATTACTATATTGAAAGCCTTATGACAATGTTCTCTTTCGGTGATATGCGCCTTGCCGAATTTGACCTTATGAGAACTGCAAGAATGCTTGAACGGGAAAATGGCAGAATGTTCCATACAACATATAGCCTTATCTGGGTCAGAATGCTTTATGATACATATATGGCAACAGGTAATATAAATCTTCTAAAAGATTGTCAGAAAGGCTTAGAGCTTCTTTTAAAGCGATTTGAAACATACATAGGTGAAAGCGGTCTTATTGAATCACCACCTGATTATATGTTTATTGACTGGATTTTTATTGACGAAATTTCAATGCACCATCCTCCAAAGTCATTAGGGCAAACTTGTCTTAATATGTTCTATTTCGGTGCATTAAGCTATGCAGAAAAGATATTCAATATATTAAACGAAACCGAATCTGCAACAAATTGTGCCTTAAACAAAAGCAGCTTACAGGAAGCTATAAACAACACTCTTTTCGATAAAGAAAAAGGCATATATTTTATGGGACTTAACACTCCTGAGGAAGCAAATCCTGATTGGAAATGGACATATGCAAATACTGATAAGAGATATTATCTGAAGCACGCTAACGTTCTTGCTGCCTACTTTGGCGTTTGCGACGATGAAACTTCAAAAGGCTTGATATACAAAATAATGAATGACGAAATAGAAGGGGAATGCCAGCCTTATTTCCTTCATTATCTCCTTGAGGCAGTTTATCGTCTTGGTTTAAGGGATGAATATACCTTAAGCATAATTAACAGATGGATTGAGCCTGTAAAAGAATGCTCAAAGGGCTTGGTTGAAGGCTTTTTGAAGCCTGAACCGACATATTCCTTCGATCATAGTCATGCCTGGGGTGGAACACCACTTTATTCCTTGCCAAAAGCATTAATGGGCTTTGAAATAACTGAGCCTGGGATGAAGGCTATTAAGCTTAATCCGTCTTTATTAGGGCTACAGAACGCCAAAGTTGAAGTTCTCACACCATACGGCAAGGTTGTCTGCAAACTTCAGGATGGAAAACGACCTGAAGTTATACATCCCGATGAAGTAAAGCTTATTTTTAAATAAATAATTAAATTTTTGCTAAAAACGGAGAAACTTATTACAGATATTTATAAACAGATTTAATATAAAACTTACTCTACCGTTGGTTTACTTCTCCTCACTAAACCAACGGTATGTGTATTTTTTCATTATTTTTATCTATACTGAAATCGAAAGGAGAGATCCTATGAATCAGATTAAAATCGGAAGATTTATTACTGAATGCAGAAAGAAATTAAATTTAACACAAAAGCAGTTGGCAGAAAAGTTAGGTATCACTGATAAAGCAATTTCAAAGTGGGAGCGTGGCGTGACAATGCCTGATACTTCGATTATGCTTGAGCTTTGTGATATTCTCGGTATCAGTGTAAATGAATTATTAAGTGGGGAGAGAATCAATATGGAAAATAATAATCATAAAAACGAACAGATTTTACTTGATATGGCAAAGGAATTAGAGAAGAAAAATAAAACAGTATGGACATCTATGTGGATTATTATGGGTGTGAGCGTGATAGGTTTAATTGGAGGTCTTGCTGTTGCGGCTTTTTTGATACCTGAAGGAATATTGCAACTCGTAACAATTCTCGGAATTTGCGTTCTGTTTTTGATACCTTGCTTCTATGCATTAAGGCTTGAAGTCAGTGTGGGGGCTTACAAGTGCAAAAATTGCGGTTATGAGATAGTGCCTACCTACAAACAGGCACTTAATGCTATGCACATGGGAACCACACGCTATTTAAAGTGTCCTGAATGCGGAAAACGTACATGGTGTAAAAAGGTTTTAAAAAAGTAAACTACATTTATTAAACACGAACAACAGTTTTTTATAATCAAGCAACTGAATAAGCGAATTAATACTATTAAACAAAAAAACAAGGAGATGACTATTAATTAAGTCTTCTCCTTGCTTTTGTTATTGCAATATTTTCACTTTTAAATAAATTTAGGTTAATGTTTGCGACTTTATATTTCATAGCAAACACAATACCTGATATAAGAACAAATACGCACAAAACTATTGAAGCAACACTTCCTTTTGAAGCATTGTTCTTTGAAAAGGAACAGATATTCAGTTCAGATATTGAATCAAGCATAAAAATTAACGGTAACTCCGAACAAATAAAGCAGGTTATTGATATTCTTCTTGATAACGCAATAAATATGCAACAGAAAACTCACGGATTAATCTTGCTCTGAAAAAACAAGGAAGAAATCATTGCAGGCTTACTGTTAGTAATGAAGGTGAAGCAATACCCGATGAAGAATTAAAAAACATCTTCAAGCGTTTTTACAGAGGGGATAAGACCCGTCAGATGAACAACAGCTACGGCCTTGGTCTTTCTATTGCTGAAAGCATTGTAACAGAACATTCAGGTAAAATCTTTGCAGAAAGTAAAAACGGGGTCAATACATTTACCGTTCAGTTTAATACGATACAATAATATTCAAGAAGCAACAGTTTTCGCTGTTGATTTTTGTTTTTTAAGTGATATAATTGGTTTATAAACCGAAAATTAACAAGAGGTGTCGAGATGAGCAAATCTAATTGTTGTAATAAAAAAATTATTAAGGTTTTACAGTTGATTTTTGGTGTTGCATTATCAATTGTTGGTCTTTATTTCTTCCATAAACAATATCTCTGCTATGAATATACGCCATTATTATTTATTCTCGCAGTCGTTGTTTGCTTAGGTTTGGGTTTATTAAGCTTAACTATAACCAAAAAGAAAAAGCCTGTAAAAGCAGTTTTTACGGGACTTGCGATTGCAATTGTTCTTGTTGGTTTTATGTTTCTTATAAATGCGATTAAGGACAACGGTGAGCTTAATTTAATTGCTCTTTATATCCCTGTTAATTTAACCTTTATTATAACTTGTATTTTTGCTATAGTTTCCGTTTTCAAAATATTCGGAAATAAAATCATTAAAGCTGTTCTTTCTTTAATAGTTGCTTCAGCTTTAATTATCGGTAGCTATTTATACATACTCCCATTTGCCATTAATGAAATCTATAGAAGTTATAAAGTACAAGAACCTGTTCTTTCCACATACACTGATACGAAGGATGATGAGTCAATGATTAAAGGTGATTTTTATGTAAGCACAAAGGGTAGCGATGAAAACGTCGGTTCAAAGGATGCGCCCTTTTTAACAATAGAAAAGGCTGTTGAAACAGTAAGAAATGCTGATAAAACGAACAAAAAAGGGATAACCGTTTGCATTGAGAGTGGCGAATACCGTGTATCATCTCTTTCATTAACAAAAGATGATTCAGGTACTGAAGATTGCCCCATAACATATAAAGCATACAACGGAGATGTTATTCTTGACGGTGGTGTTACGCTTTCGAGTGATGATTTTAAGTCTGCAAAAGAATATCCCGAAATATCTGACAGACTTTCATCTGAAGCCGTAAAAAATGTTGTGGTTCTTGATTTAACAAAAGCACCATATTCACTTACTGGAAGTGATTGGGGTAAATTATATGCAATAGGCTCATATCATACTGCAAACAGTTATGACGGTGACTATGTCGGTGAGCTTTACTGTGAGCTTTTCGTTAATGATAAAAGACAGAATTTAGCAAGATATCCCGACAACGGGTATCTTTATACCGAAGCAGTTGTGAAAACCGGTCTTGGTAAGGAATCTGATGGTGCAACAACCGAGATTAAAGAGTGGAATAAAATAAGAAATCCCGAATCTGATATTTATAAGGTTAATTCCAAGCTTGCTGAAAGGATTGCAGGCTGGAAAAATCACAACGAAATTTGGATGTTTGGTTATTGGAAATATGACTGGGCAGATGCATCTTCACCAATCGGTAGCTTTAACGCAAAAACAGGGGAATTATCTCCGAAATTCGTAAGCCTTTACGGCACAAAAACAGATGCACCATATTATTTCTATAATGTTCTTGAAGAGCTTACATCAGAAGGCGAGTGGTATCTTGACCGTGATAATGGGCTTCTTTGTCTCTGGAAACCCGACAACATCAAGGATGCACAAATTGACCTTTCAGTATCTTTAAAGCCCGTAATCGACTCAAAAGCTGATTATATCACCTTTGACGGATTAACCGTTAAAGGTACAAGAAGTGATGCAATACTTATTGAAGGCAACAATAACACCGTTCAGAATTGTCTTATTAAGAATATCGCAGGTAATGCACTTATAATGACAGGAAGCAACAACCTTGCATATAATAACGAAATCACTCATACCGGTAAGGGTGGTATAATAATCTCAGGTGGAGATACAGAAATACTTACTCCCGGTAACAGTAAAGCTGATAATAACTATATTCACGATTGGTCTGAAATTTATCAGACATATCAGCCTGCAGTAACCCTTGAAGGCGTAGGTAACGTTTGTTCTCATAACGAGATAACAAATTCACCACACGAAGCAATTACATACAAAGGCAATAACCATATAATTGAATATAACAATATCCACGACGTATGTCTTCTTTCAGATGATGCAGGTGCTATATACTCGGGCAGAAGCTGGGTGTGGTACGGCAATGTTGTAAGATATAACTGCATTTATAATGTTGGTTCGGGTGAGCACAGACCTGATGGTATTTATCTTGATGATGCTCTTTCAGGGCAGAAAATTTACGGAAACCTTCTTATAAATATACCCAGAAATTCAATTCATATCGGTGGTGGCAGAGATAATATCGTTACAAATAACATAATTGTTAATTCAGGCAATAATGCTGTTTATTTTGATGACAGAGCAAGAGACGGTGCTCTTAATAAAGGTTGGTTTACTCATACTTATGTTGACGGTGGCGATATGTGGGATGCTCTTTACAATTCACCCTGGCAGAGTGAAATCTGGCAGGAGGCTTTCCCTGAATATAAAACACTTACAGATGATATTGAAAAAGCAGAATCACCCGAATATATTCCTAACCCTACAAGCACCGTAAAAGGAAATATTATATTAAACAAAGATAAAAATCTTGGAGATGTCTGCAATTCTGCAAAAGCATTCGGTGACATATCGGAAAACAACATATATTTCATCAGTGATACCAACGAAGTTTTTGTTGATACAGTTTCAGGCAACTATGAAATCAAAGATATTGAAAGAATCAGAGAAACAATACCGGATTTCAGTCCAATACCTTATGAAAAAATAGGTAGAGTAAACTGATAAATTATGATATACTTAAACGAGTTTTCGAGTTGACGGTATACATTATTTTCTGTTACGCAAAGCTTAAAGTTGTGAATTAATTACTGTTAAACTACCATGAAAAACAGAAAATGGTAAAACACTTTATATAACATAAAAAATTAAATAATAAACAAAAAATATAAATATGAAAAGAGGAATTATTTTGAAAAGATATGCTATTTACGGTGCAGGCTCATTGGGCACTGTTCTTGGTGCATTTATCACCAAAAACGGTGGAGAAGTTGACCTTATAAACCGTAATAAAGCTCACGTTGATCTTTTAAACGAAAAGGGTGCTCATATTATCGGAACTGTTGATATGACTGTACCCGTTAAAGCAATAACACCTGATATGATGGAAGGTAAATATGACGTTATTGTTCTTTTGACAAAGCAGCTTCATAACAAAGAAGTTGTTACAATGCTTAAAGATTTTTTATCTGATGATGGTGTTATTGTAACTCTTCAGAACGGAATACCTGAACCGGGCATAGCAGAAATTATCGGTGAAAATCATACTATGGGTTGTGCTGTTGAATGGGGTGCAGCCTTGATTGAGCCGGGTCTTTGCGAATTGACAAGTGAAAAAGACAGCCTTTCGTTCCATATGGGTAAAATGGATGGTATTTCCGATGAACAGTTCAAAATGGTTAAGGATTTATTAGAGCTTATGTGTCCTGTTCATGCTGAGGATAATCTTATGGGAGCACGTTGGTCTAAGCTTCTCATTAACGCAACGTTCTCAGGCCTCGGCACCGTTGTTGGTGGTGTTTTCGGTGATGTTTCTGAGGACAAGCTTGGTCAGAAGGTTGCTATTCGTTGTATGAAGGAATGTATTGACGTTGGCCATGCTTCAGGTGTTGAGTTTGCTCCCGTTCAAGGCAAAAACATTGTTGGTCTTTTCTATTATAAAAATGCTGTTAAAAGAGCAATCGGATGCTTATTACTCCCCATTGCAATGAAAAAACATCGCGATATTGAGCCTTCAATGCTTCAGGATATTAAAAAAGGCAAACCCTGCGAGGTGGATGCAATTAACGGTGTAGTTTGCGATTTCGGTAAAAAATATGGTGTTAAAACTCCTATTAATGACAGAATAGTTGAACTCATAAAGAAAATCCAGTCCGGAGAGCTTAAAGCTGAGAAAGCCAATTTCAACCTTTTTAATGATTTGATGTAATTAATTTAACCAAAAGCATAAAAAGCTAATTTCCGGGATATCCTTCACCATATAAGGAGAAAAGATGTATAACAAGGTATATATTGAAATTACTAATATTTGCAATATGAACTGTTCTTTTTGTCACGGTCACAAAAGAGAACCCGGACAAATGACCTCAGAAGAATTTTCGATTATTCTTGATAAGCTGAAGGAACAAACTAAATTCATCTATTATCATTTAATGGGTGAACCGCTTACTCACCCAAAACTCCCCAATTTTATTAAAATGGCAGGGGAAAGGGGTTATAAATCTATTGTTACCACCAACGGAACGTTATTAAAAAAATATGGTGACGAGCTTTTGGCTGCCGGGTTACATAAAGTAAACATATCGTTGCACAGCTTTGAAGACGGAGCTTATGAAAAACAGGTAAAATACGTCTGTGAACTTGCTGAATTTGCTAAAAAAGCTGCTGATAAGGGTGTAATTGTCGTTTTCAGGCTTTGGAACAATGGTGTTGACGGTGGTAAAAACGATATATCATTAAAGCATCTTAAAGAAAATATACCGGGTGATTGGACAGACAATACCCGTGGTATAAAAATAAGAGATAAAATTTTTCTTGAATGGGGCGAACGTTTTGAATGGCCCGATAAAGATTCAGAAATTAAAGGAAATAAATTTTTCTGTTACGGCTTAAAAGACCAGTTTGGTGTACTTTGTGACGGAACAGTTGTACCTTGTTGCCTTGACAGCGACGGTATTATAAGCCTTGGTAACATATTTAAAGACGATATCAGTGATATCCTTACTTCAAAAAGAGCAACGGACATAGTTGAAGGCTTTAAATGTGGCAAAGCAGCTGAAGATTTGTGTAAAAGATGTGGCTATGCCCAAAGATTTGTGTAAAGGTGTGATTTGGTGTTAAATATTACTTTTTCAGACTTTTTAAATATAGATTTCAAATTATATGACGGTAATCCTGTTATTAAAAACCCGTTATCGAGCTTTGTTATAGCCGATCCGAGTGTTTTAACACCTGATATTGCCCACGATAATAAATATCATCTTTTTTGTCACACGTTTTTCGGAGTATACCATTACGAATCAACTGATGGAATTAAATTTAATAAAGTTTCTAAAGTTGCAAAAAGGGCTATGAGACCCAATATCAATTTTATTGACGGAAAATATTACGTTTTTTATGAAAAAACAAGAAATGTTATTGCGAATCTATTCTCATTGGTTGGTTTAAAATGGAAATCTGAAATTTACTGCACAACGTCTACAGATTTAAAGAATTGGTGCAAACCATATCCTGTGATAACAAAATCTCGTGATTACGAAGAAGATGAACACGGTTACGCTATTTCCAACCCGTTCTTGACCTATATTGACGGTAAATACCGAATGTATTATTCATGTGGTCAGACCTTTATTAAAGATTGTGGCTTCTGTGAGCCTACTCATATCAGCTTTGCTGAAAGCGATAATATTGATAACGGCTTTATATCACGTGAAACGCCCATTATAAGCCCCGACAAGACCAAAGAATACCTTAACCTATGCTCAGGGTGTCTAAAGGTATATAAGCTTAAAGACAGCTTTATAGGCCTTCAGAACGGTATCTTTGAAAAGGACGGTATTAGTCATTCGGCGATTATGCTTTTAAAGTCAGATGATGGTGTTAATTTTGAATTTGTAAAAGAATTTCTTGCACCACAGCTCTGTGAAAACAACAAAAACAAAAATTGGATGAAGCAATACGTTTATGCTTGCTGCCTTACGTATTCTGACGGAAAGCTCCGTTTATATTTTAATGCCCGTAACGTATCAAACAATTTACTCGGAAGAGAGAGTATAGGAATTTTTGAAGGACAGGTAAAGTAATATGATATACGAATTAAAAAATTGCAGAGACGGTTCTCAGGCAACCTATAAAACTACCGTTGACATTACTGAAAACAACGGCATATTGACATTCTCCTTTTCAGCTGAAAACACACAGTTTTATTGTCCGCATCATAGTTATAATGATATTCATTCAGAAGGTGATGCCTGTGAAGTTTTAATCGGCTCTGACCCTGAAAGAAGATTTTATTATGAAATTGAAATCAGCCCTGAAAACAAATTGATGTGTGCGTTAATGGAAAATAAAGGTGACGATGAAAACGGAGTACCGATTTTAGAAATCAATTTTGTTGACGTGCCTTTCGTTGAGAGTAAGGTAGTAAGAACCGAAAGCTCTTACGAAGCAACCGTAAGCTTTCCTAAAGATAAAATTCTTTCAGGTGACGGTGAAATCTATTTTAATGCTTACAGATTAGAAACCGATGGGGGAGAAATGGATAAGCATTTGTTTGCCTTAAACCCGACAATGAAGCCTAAGTTTCACAGACCTTCACACTTTTTATGGCTCAAAGATTATTTAAAATAAACTAAAAAAATGCTTTAAACAACTAAGGTTAACGACTAAAGTTGTTTAAAGCAAATCTGAACTTATAAAATTATATTACTTTCTTCAATAACATCTCCTACAACCTTATCAGTAACCTTATAAGGCTTGTGGAAGGTGTTATTTTTTATTTCGGCTTGTTTTAGATATTCAAGATGTATTAAGAAGCATTCATTTTCAACAGGGTTTTTAAACTCGTTATTTTCAACTGAAAGGCTACCGTGAACAAACTCTTTTGAATTTTCATTCATAACCTTTGGTGCATATCTGATAACAGGGGAGCCTTCATACATTTTTCTGTAGTCACAATTATCAACAACGTTATTTCTGAATATAATCTCGGTTGTATATCCTGATTCAAACCAGAAATTGCAATCATCTTCAATTAAAAGAGCAGGGCCCCACAGGTCTTTGAAAACGTTATTTTCAATAACAACCTTACCTCGTGTCGTAGCAAGAATGCCTCTGCCGCAGGTAAGACCGAAATTGCAGTTTCTGACCATAAGATTAGGTGTCCACGTTGCATTTTCAACAACGTCTTTACCCAAAATTAAAGAATCGGGAACAGGTCTGTCGAGATAAAGACGGATATCGGTATCATTTAACCTTTTATAAGAGATAACCTTTGCTTTATCGTACGGAATAAGCGTATCCCAACGGATAAACTCAAGCTCGTCACCCTTTTCGAATGCCTGAAACCCCCAGCTTTCGTGATGCATAAATCTTACTGTTATTGTGTTTTTACGTTTATTTTTTCTGATAACTCTTAAATGTGTACCGTGAACGTTAACGTAATCATCATGTGCCCCTGAAGCCTTGATACCATCTAAAAGTAAATCACCCTTACAGCCTGAAAACTGAAAGAAATCGGCAGTAGATGCAGCCGTTCTGTTTTCAGCAGGGTTAAAATCGCAATTTTTATAAGTAACGTTTTCACAGAATTGAGAAACCATACCTAAACCGTGCATAAATTTGATTCGCAGGTTTTCAAAGTATAAATTCTTGCATCTGTTAAATAATGCACCGGTCTGGTCTCTTACAATGCTTCTTGTCTGAATAATGCTGTTTTCGGGTAAATAAACAGTCTTGTTTTTTAATTCACATTCCAAAACATTGTTACCCAAATCCTTTATAGAAGCAAATTCCATATCGTTACGTGAAAAGTCACGCCAAAGATTAGTAACCGGGTCTAAAAGCTTGTAATGACGTTTATTAGCTATGTAACCGTGTTTCCAATAATATTTTCCGTTTTCACCCTTTTCACCATGAAAAATAAGGTTTTTCTTCTTGATTTCATAAAGACAATCATCATTGATTTTAATTTTTAACAAGCCGTTTTTATTTTCAAGAACAGTAAATTCGCTCATAGTAGGGCAGTAGTAATCAACCGAAAGATTCTTAACAGTAATATTTTCGCAATTATCGAACAAAAACGGTGTCATTTTACCGTGAATCATTATAGTAGCACCGTTACCGTCAATAGTAATATTCTTTTTATTCTTTAAATATATTGCTGAACGACGTAAGCCTTTTGGATTTTCGTTTTTTCTTGCTGTGTTTGTACAGTAATAACCTGTATGCTCAAAGGAATTATCCTGCTTTACGTGGTAAACATAACCAGCCTTCAAAGCAACTGTATCATTGTTTTTAACACCTTTGAATATGGTAGAAAATTCGTTCATTATATCACCACCGAAGTTAATTACAATAAATTTATTATAACAGAATGTTTTTAAATGACAATACGCTATTATATATATACGCTATTATATATAATTATTTATATAATAACTTGAAAAATTATGTTACATTTAGTAGAATAAACGAAAGTAGGTGAAATATTATGGAGAAAAAAAGATTATACTGGATAGATATAGCCAAGGGAATCTGTATGATTGCAGTCATTCTCGGTCATTTAGGTGTAGATAAATTAGGATTCGTTTATTCTTTTCACCTTACAGGCTTTTTTCTTTTATCAGGTTTTACGATGAGAAAGGTGAAAATTTCTGCAGAATACATTAAAAATAAATTCGGCAGACTTATGGCACCGTATTTTACTACATGCTTCTTTGTAACTGTTATGGAAGCAGTATTACTGATTTTAAATAAAAACTTTTCACATAATGCTTTTACACAGCTTGTTTATAACAACGTTTTAAGAACTTTTTTTGGTTCAGGTACAATTGAAAATATGGGTGAAACATATTTCGGTAGAAATATAGGTGCAATATGGTTTTTACCTGCAATGTTTTTTGCAATAATATTTACTCAGATAATACTGAACGCAACCGAAAATAAAAAAATACAGGTGGCTTTGTCTGTAGCTGTTGCTGTTACAGGCTGTCTGACTGCTAAATTCATTTGGTTACCGTTTTCAATTCAAAGTGCAATGCTTACGGTTCCCTTTATTTTAGCAGGTATTTATATCAAAGAATACGACGTTATTAATAAGCTAAAGCCCATCCACTATTCAGGCTTGCTTATCATTTTTATCCTTGGATGTCTTACAGGCAAAGCACAGATATTCTATTTAGTAACTTGTGCTGTAGGTGATTGGTTAATTACACCTGTCTGTGCGTTTGCATCTGCCTTGCTTGTTATAGGTTTATCAACTAAAATCAGCAGGTGCAAGCCACTTGAATACATAGGTAAAAACTCAATGATTTACCTTTGTGTGCATTTGTTTGAGTGGATTTTTTTGACCCCGTATTATTATAAATTCATTGATTATTATTCTTTACCCAACCGTACAATCACACGATTCATTCTTGAATTTATAACAATTAACGTTATATCAGTAATCGTTATAACCTTCAACAACAGAAAAAAGAAGGAAAGAAAACCGTTAAAGCTTGCAGGAAACAGAGATTTATCACTTGATTTTACCAGGGGTGTATTCATAACCTTACTTCTAATCGGCAGGCTTGTATCAGACCCACAATTCAATTTATTCAATATTAATGTTGATATTATACTTTTAACTATTATTTCAGGCTACTGTTTTGACAAAAGCAAATCGTTGAAAGAAAAGCTTATAAGCTGTGCTGAAACAATTGTTCCTTATCTGATTTTTGCAGTTTGCTACTTAATAATCACACCCGATAAAGACGTTAAATCAGTTTTAAACAGTCTTATTAACGGCTCGGATAACGGTGAAATTGCTATAACTGCAGTTGCTGTGGCATTACCTTGTGTTTATCTTTTATATCTCTTTATAACAAAGCTTATTTATTCACTGATTTCTCAGCTCAAAAGCAATAATATTCTTCATATTATCTGCTTTACATCAGGTTTTGCAGGGTTTGTTCTTATTGAAAAATTACCAAACCTTTATGTAAGAGTTGATTATATTTTAATTGCTCTTATGGTTTACCACATCAGTTCTGAAATCAGACGAATGAGGTTACTTGAAAAAGCAAAAGAACTTCCGTTTATTTATTTCTTATTATCCTTGGTTTGCTGTGTAGTTCTTTTAAACGACAAAGCCGACGTTTCGCAAAGAGTTACGGTCGATTTCGGCTTAACAATTTTGAGTTTATTCTGTGAGTTTACGTTAGTTTATCTTATATGCACTTATATAAATTCAAGATTACCGGACAGATTTAATTTCCTTATAAGCTTACCGGGCAGGAGTGTTGGTTATATACTTGTTATATCATCACTTTTAAACGCATTTATTATTTCAATTGCTGTAGACAAGCTTGATTTATCTGAAATAAATATTTTTTATCTTGCATTTGTTGTTATAGTTGAAATGGCTGTCGGTGTTGTTGTTTATTGTGCAATTAACGGCGTAAAGTACATCTTATCAAAAAAGGTGATTAAATGAAAATAATCGCGACGGATTATGACGGTACGTTAAACCACAACGGTATCGACGAAAAAAAGAAAAATGCCATCTCATTATGGCGAAAAAAAGGGAATCTT
>JAZOSL010000053.1:0-9763 GCA_045657085.1 Acutalibacteraceae bacterium
TACTCTTTCTGCACTTGCTTTGAAAAAAGATGAAGAAATAACTGTATTTACTCACCTTAACGTACGTGAGGATGCACTTGATTTATTTGGCTTTTTAACCGAAAACGAGCTTGATGCTTTTAAAATGCTTATCGGCGTTTCAGGTGTAGGTCCAAAGGCTGCTATGGCAATCCTTTCAGAGCTCACTCCCGATGCCTTTGCAGTAGCAGTTGCTTCCGGTGATGTTAAGGCAATTACAGCTGCAAACGGTGTTGGCCCTAAACTTGCTCAAAGGGTGGTTATGGAGCTTAAAGATAAAGTTTCCGGTATGTCTTTTGTTTCTGAAGAAAGCAGTGCAGTTTCAAGCGCAGTTTCTGTTGCAAATAATTCAACCAACACTGCTGAAGCTATTGCAGCACTTACGGCACTTGGCTATTCACAGACAGAAGCTTCTGTTGCAGTTAGTAAGCTTTCGCCAACTCTTTCAGTTGAAGAGCTTATAAAAGCTGCTCTTAAAAATATGACTTTGAGATTTTAATTTATAGATCACGTTAATTGTAAATTAGGAGAATTTTAATGAATGACTTTTTTATCGCAGACGAAGAAAGGGTAATTGCACCGGAATATATTTCTGATGATAATGATATTGAAACTTCACTTCGTCCACATACTCTTGATGAATACATAGGTCAGGAGAAGGCTAAAGAAAATCTTAAAATTTATATAGAAGCTGCTAAAAACCGTCATGAATCTCTTGATCACGTTTTACTTTACGGTCCACCCGGATTAGGTAAAACAACTCTGGCAGGTATAGTTGCTAACGAAATGGGTGTACAAATAAGAGTTACATCGGGACCGGCAATTGAAAAGCCAGGTGATTTGGCTGCACTTCTTACAAGTCTTAATGATGGTGATATTCTTTTTATAGACGAAATTCACCGTCTTTCAAGAAGCATTGAAGAAGTTCTTTACCCGGCTATGGAGGATTTTGCTCTTGATATTATAATTGGCAAAGGTCCTTCAGCACGTTCAATACGTCTTGATTTAAAGAAATTTACCTTGATTGGTGCTACCACAAGAGCAGGTCAGCTTTCAGCACCATTAAGAGATCGTTTTGGTGTTATTTTAAGACTTGAACTTTATTCACCGGAACAACTTGCAAGAATAGTTAAACGTAGTGCCGGCATACTTAATATTGAGGCAGAAAATGACGGTGCATTGGAAATTGCTTCACGTTCAAGGGGAACTCCACGTATTGCAAACAGGCTTTTAAAAAGAGCGAGGGACTATGCTCAGGTTAAAGGTAATGGCATCATTACAGTTGAATCTGCTCAGAATGCTCTTGAAAGAATGGAAATTGACGAGCTCGGTCTTGACCTTGTTGACAGAAACCTTTTAAAAGCGATGATTGAAAATTATAACGGTGGTCCTGTTGGTCTTGATACAATAGCTGCTATGATTGGTGAAGAAGCAGTTACTATTGAAGATGTTTATGAGCCCTATTTAATGCAATTAGGCTTTTTAACAAGAACTCCAAGAGGAAGAAAGGTAACAGCATTGGGTTACCGTCATCTTGGTTATACCCCACTTGAAAACGATGCACAAGGAACTTTTGATACATATTAATTAGGAGTGATTGTTATGGGTAGACTTTTTGGTACCGATGGTGCAAGGGGTATTGCGAACTCTGAGCTTACCTGTGAGCTTGCTATGAAAATCGGCAGAGCAGCTGCTATGGTGCTTACTGAGAAAACAAATAAAAAGCCACGTGTTCTTATTGGCATGGATACAAGAGCATCTTCACAAATGCTTGAATCTGCAATTACAGCCGGTCTTTGTTCTGTTGGTGCAGATGTTATGTTATTGGGTGAAATACCTACACCTGCTGTTGCTTATCTTGTGAAAAAGTATGAGTATGATGCAGCTGTTATGATTTCTGCATCACACAACCCTTGTGAATATAACGGAATTAAAATCTTTCAGGGTAACGGCTATAAATTGCCCGATAGCCTTGAAGAAAAAATCGAAAGTATTATCCTTGATAAATCACAGATTCCACCTGTAAAAGTAGGTGGGGACATTGGTAGAGTTACCCGTTCAAAAACTGCACGAACAGATTATGTGAACTATCTGTTAGGTATAGCTGAAGATGATTTAGCTGAATATGGTATTGAAAATTTAAACGGTTTAAAAATTGCAGTTGATTGCTCTAACGGTGCTTCTTCTATTGTTGCTCCTAAAATTTTTATGAGACTTTGCGAAGAGTCGTTCTTTATTGCAGCTCACCCTAACGGTACAAATATCAACGAAAAATGTGGTTCTACCCACCTTGAGTTTTTACAGGACTTTGTTGTACGTAACAAATGCGACGTTGGTCTCGCTTTTGATGGTGATGCTGACAGATTCCTTGCTGTTGATGAAAACGGTAACGTTGTTGATGGTGATAAACTTATTGCTATATACGCAAAACACCTTAAAAGTAAAGGCAAATTAAAAAATAATACTGCCGTTGTTACAGTTATGAGTAATATGGGCTTTTTCAAGTTCTGTGAAGAAAACGACATTTGCTGTGAAAAAACAAAAGTAGGTGACAGATACGTTCTTGAAAATATGGTTGAAAACGACTATATAATTGGTGGCGAACAGTCTGGTCATATTATATTCCGTGATTTTGCAACAACGGGTGACGGTGAACTTTCTGCATTAAAACTTTTGTGTATTATGAAAGAAACTGGTAAAAAGCTTTCTGAGCTCGCTAGTGAAATGCAGGTATTCCCTCAGGTTCTTATAAATGTACGTGTATCTGATTTTGGTAAAGTTAGATTCCCAAGAGATAAAGAAATAAAAAATGCTATTGCAGCAGCCGAAAAAGAATTAGGCGAAGATGGTAGAGTTCTTGTTCGTGTTTCAGGAACTGAACCACTTGTACGTGTAATGCTTGAAGGCAAAGATGAAGAAAAAATAAATGTACTTGCACAAGAAATTGCTGAAGTTGTCAGGGAGAGATTACTTTAATGCGAATATCTGAAAATTGGAAAGATTATGAACTTATAGATTGTTCTGATGGTGAACGTCTTGAAAGATGGGGCGATATTTTTCTTATAAGACCCGACCCACAAGCTTTGTGGAACACACCACGAACTAATCCTTTATGGAAAAATGCTCATGCCAGGTACCACCGTTCAAATCAGGGTGGGGGATCCTGGGAGTTTTATAAAAAAATACCTGAAGTATGGCAGATAGGTTATAAAGAACTAAAATTTAATCTTAAACCTATGGGCTTTAAGCATACGGGTGTTTTTCCCGAACAAGCATGTAATTGGGATTTAGTAGGCGAAATAATTGAAAAAAGCGGCAGAAACGATATCAAAGTTCTTAATCTGTTTGCTTATACAGGTGCTGCTACTGTTGCAGCCTTGAAAAAAGGTGCATCAGTTGTTCACGTTGACGCTTCAAAAGGTATGGTTCAATGGGCAAAAGAAAATGCAGCTTCGTCAGGCGTAGCTGACAGAAACGTTCGTTGGATCGTTGACGATTGTATGAAGTTTGTTGCCCGTGAAATAAGACGTGGTAACAAATATGACATAATTATTATGGATCCGCCTTCATACGGCAGAGGCCCCGGTGGTGAAGTATGGAAGTTAGAAAATGAGATTTTCGGATTTGTTTCACAATGTAGTGAGCTTCTTACAGAAAATTCTCTTGCAGTACTTATAAACTCTTATACAGCAGGTGTATCACCGGCAGTGATGAGTTATATATTAAATTCAACAGTTGCCAAACGCTTTGGTGGATGTGCCGACTCAACAGAAATCGGTTTAAAGGTTACTGATAGTGGCTTAATTCTTCCTTGTGGTTCAACTGCAGTATGGACTAAATAATATGGAAAAAAATATAGAATTTAAAAATGTAACTTTCAGATATCCTGATGAAAATGTTGCTGCTGTAAATAACTTGAATCTTGATTTCTATAAAGGTCAGTTTACTTGTGTTTTAGGTCACAATGGTTCAGGTAAATCTACAATGGCAAAGCTTATAAATGCCCTTTATATCCCAACTGACGGTAAAGTAACATCTTACGGATACGATACCTCTGTTGAAGAAAACGAAATGAACATTCGCCGAAACGTTGGTATGGTTTTCCAGAATCCTGACAATCAGATTGTTGCTACCATCGTTGAAGACGACGTTGCTTTCGGACCTGAAAATTTAGGTCTTAAACGTGAAGAAATCAGACGTAGGGTAGATGAAGCACTTAAACTTGTTGATATGTACGACTATCGTAAACACGAGCCACACAGGCTTTCGGGTGGTCAGAAACAAAGAGTTGCTATTGCAGGCATAATTGCTATGCAAACAGATTGCATCGTTCTTGATGAACCAACAGCAATGCTTGACCCAAAGGGTAGAAAAGAAGTTTTAGATGCTTTATTTAAATTAAAAAATGAGTTGGGTATTTCAATAATTCTTGTTACTCATTTTATGGATGAGGCCGTTCTTGCTGACAGAGTTGTTGTTATGAATGACGGTAACGTTTGTCTTGACGGCACACCACAAGAAGTTTTTTCAAATACAGAGTTGCTTAAAAGTATTGGTCTTACAGTTCCGAAACCATTAGAGCTTGTTTCAGCTTTAAAACAACAGGGGATTGATATAAACGGAACACCACTTACAGCTTCAGACTTTGTAAAGGTATTTAAAGAATATAAAAATAACAGAGGTTAAAAAAATGTCAGTGCTTTCAGTGCACAATTTAATATACGGTTACTCAAAAGGCACCCCGTTTGAAACAGGTGCTTTAAAGGGTGTTTCGCTTGATTTTGAACAAGGTGAGATTGTCGCTGTTATCGGTCACACAGGCTCAGGTAAAAGCACCCTGTTACAACACCTTAACGGCCTTTTAAAAGCTGATTCAGGTCGGGTTTTATTTGAAGGTAAGGATATTTATTCTTCAAAAGAAAGTTTAAGAAACTGCCGTTTTAACGTAGGTCTTTGCTTTCAGTATCCCGAGCAACAGCTTTTCGAATCAACTGTTTATGCTGACGTTGCTTTTGGTCCTAAAAATATGGGACTTTCAGAAGAAGAAATCAAAGCAAGAGTTTATGAATCAATAAGCTACGTTGGTTTAACAGAAGATTACCTTGAAAAATCACCTTTTGATTTATCAGGTGGCGAAAAAAGAAGAGTAGCTATTGCAGGCATATTGTCAATGCGTCCTAAGGTACTTATCCTTGATGAGCCAACAGCAGGTCTTGACCCGGTTGGTAAAAATAATCTTTTACAGCTTATTAAGGATTATAACCAAAAAACAGGCAGTACTGTTATTTTTGTTTCTCATAATATGGATGACGTTGCAGTTGTTGCTGACAGAGTTATTGTTATGAATAAAGGTGAAGTTGCTCTTTTAGGCAAGGTAGATGAAGTTTATTCACAAGGTGAAAAACTTGCTTCATTAGGCTTGGCAGTTCCTGAAATTACTTCATTATTCCTTGCATTAAAGCAGGAGGGCTATGACCTGGGTGATACTGCTTATACTGTTGATGGTGCAGTAAAAACTATAACTGAATATTTAAGGGGGGAGCAAAATGATTAAAGATATTACTATCGGTCAGTTTTTCCCCGGCAATTCAATTCTTCATAAATTAGATGCGAGAATAAAAATTGTACTTACTTTTATATTTATTTTATTGATTTTTGTTTGCAAAAACTTTTGGTCGTTAGGTGTTTTGTGTTTGTTTGCCGTAACAACATACTTAATTTCAAAGCTTTCACCTAAAATCATTATTAAAAGCTTTAAACCACTTTTGCCAATTATATTTTTAACAACCGTTTTACAGTTATATTACACGCAAAAGGGTAACGTTTTATTTGAGTGGAAGTTTATAACTATAACTGATGGTGGCGTCTATATGGCAATTTTTATTGCTGTAAGAATATTAACCTTGCTTTTAATCAGTTCACTTCTTACGTATACAACTTCACCTACAGATTTGACTGATGCTATTGAGAAACTGTTATCACCGTTAAAGGTCTTCAAGATTGATGTTCACACTTTTGCTATGATGATGACTATAGCATTAAGATTTATACCTACGTTGATTGACGAAATAGACAGAATTATGTCTGCCCAGAAGGCTAGGGGAGCCGATTTCGAAAGTGGTGGTATTGTCAAAAGGGTGAAAGCTCTTTTCCCGATATTTATTCCACTATTTATATCTGCTTTCAAAAGAGCAATCGAGTTAGCAGATGCTATGTCATGCCGTTGTTATACAGGTGGCAGTTCAAGAACAAGATTACGTCAGATGAAAATAACTTACCGTGATATAATTGCCCTTGTGGTTATGGTTATTGTTTGTTCTTGTATAATATCTTTAAATTTTGGGTTTAAACATATAATATGAGAAATTTGTTGTTTAGAATTGCTTTTGACGGTACTGCTTTTCACGGTTGGCAGCAACAAGATAATGCAATAACAGTTCAGGGTGAATTAAAATCAGCTTTTAAACGTCTTACAAATGAAGATGTTAATATTATCGGTTGTAGCAGAACTGATGCAGGCGTTCATGCAAATGAGTTTTTCTTTAACGTTCGCACTGAATCAAATATACCCGTTGATAGTTTTCCTGTAGCCTTAATGTCGTCAAAGCTACCGGGTGAAATTTCAGTTTATTCTTGCAAAGAAGTTGATTTCGATTTTAATGCAAGGTTCGACTGTATAAAAAAAGAATATGAATATGTAATTGAAAACACTAAAACACCGTCCCCATTTAATTATAAAAGGGCTATGAACTATAAGTATAATATTGATGTTGACTTGATGAATAAGGCATCAAAGCATTTTATCGGTACATATGATTTTTCAGCTTTTTGTGCTGCAGATGCACAGGTTAAAAGTAAAGTCCGTACAATTTATGATGCGTCTGTTGTTCGTGAAGGCAATTTAGTAAAATTCAGAGTTCAGGGTAACGGTTTTCTTTACAATATGGTAAGGATTATGACAGGAACTTTATTGTACGTTAACAATGGTAAAATTTCTTGTGAAGATATTCCTTTGATAATTGAAAGTAAAGACAGAACAAAAGCAGGGATTACAGCTGTTCCTGATGGTCTTTATCTTAATAAAGTATTTTACGGAGGTGAAAGTATTGAAATTAAAACTCACTGAATTAAACAGTGGTTATGAGGGTTATAGTAAAATTCCACGTTTTTCAAATGAAACTATGAGCAAAATCATTATTGCTGCTGTTCTTATTTTTGTATTTGTTTTTGTTTACGTGCTTTCAACCGTCGGTATAATTCCCATTGATGCAGTTTCTGCAAGGGCTGTTTCGTTTATTTCAAATGATTCAGATAATTTCCCGTTACAGACTAATACAAATTCAACAATCGTTATTAAAAACATTGGTAAGAACCTTATAGTTTTGACAACTGAAAACTTTACCGTTTATTCTCAGCATGGTAACGAAGTCTATACTCAACCCCACAACTTTGCTACACCTGCTATTTCAGTTAATGGTGAGAGAGCAGTTGTTTTTGATAGGGGTGACAGAGGTTACTACCTTATAAACGAGAAAAAGGTTGTTTATAACGGTGCAGCTGACGGAGATATAATTTGTGCTGAATATGGTAGTGCAGGTAACTACGCCTTCGGTACAAGAGCTGAAGATGCTACAAGTAAGCTTACCGTTTATACAGTTACTAATAAAATTGCTTTCCAATGGAACAGTGCTTATGACCATATAGTTTCAATAGCTCTTGCTTCAAACGGTAAGTATGCGGGTGCTTGTGTATTAGGTGCTGAAAACGGTGAAATATTCAGTTGCGTACAGTATTTCGGCTTTGAATATGCCGAACCTGTAAATACTCAGAAAATTGTTGGTGTAACTGCCTTTGATTTAGAATTTACTGCTGTAAACACTTTAACGTTATTTACTGATAAAGGTGTTTATAAAATTGCTAAAAAAGCCGATAAATATGATACTGTTACTGAGTATTTTTCAAGTGAATTTAATTCGTTTGATTATTCAGAAAACGGAAAATATATCGTTGCAATTGCAAAATACGGAAGTGCTAATGATTTTGTAATATCTGTTTATAACGAAAAAGGTAAATTAAAAACAGAAATCGAATCAGACCAGACTATTGAAAGCGTAACCATGAGTGATAAATATATATTTGCACTTGCCGAAAACAGTTTATTGGTTTATAATTTAAGTGGGCATAAAATAGGTGAAATTACTATAGATGGTGAAGCTTATAACGTTTGCCCCACAGATAAATTTGCTTTTGTAAATTCATTAAATAAAATTTCAAGATGTTATTCATTCGGTGAATCTACACTTGAAATATCTTAAGGAGGTTTTTAAATGAATTTTATAGTCGACCTTGCTTTTATTGTACTTATAGTTGTCGTTGTTGTACGTGCCTCTCAAAAAGGTTTTGTATCTACAATGGTTGACACTTTTTCAGTTGTAATATCTTCTGTCGCTTCCTACATATTTACACCAAAGGTTGCACAGTTTTTATACGATAGTTTTATAAGAGAATCGGTTTCAAGAAAGTTTGAAAAAGCTCTTGATGAAATCAGCTTAAATGCTAATCCATCCGATAAATTTTCAGCTATGTTTGAAACGTTACCCGAAGGTGCTGTGAAATTAGCACAGTCTTTAAATTTGGTTAACGTTGGTGCTGTTAGTTCCGGATTTGGTGCTTCAGGTGCTGTCGAAAATCAGCAGCTCATTACAACATTTTTAAATGATTTTGCTTACAACGTAATGATAACCATCACCAAGATTGTTACTTTTTTTGCATTATTAGTTATCTTTTCGTTGCTTGTTAAGTTTATTTCAAGCTTCCTTGAAAATATTAATAAGATTCCGTTTATTGGTAAATTCAATTCAGCTCTTGGTGGCGTTTTTGGCGTTCTCAAAGCAGTTGTAATTGTTCTTGTTGTTTGCACAGTTATGTACTTTATTGTTGCTTCTAGTGACAATACAACGGTTGTGTCGGCAATCAGTAATTCAAAACTCTATCATTTAATTACTGAAGTTAATCCAATACTCAATTTTATAGTTTAATTAAGAGGTGTGATTTATGAAAGATTTATTTAAAGGTTGCTGGACAATACCCAATCTTCTTAGTTTTTTAAGAATCGTAATTGTTCCCGTTTTTGCATATTTCTTTATGCAGGGTCAATATGGTTTAGCAGTTTTAATGCTTGTACTTTCAGGTCTTTCAGACTTTTTTGACGGTAAAATCGCACGTAGATTCAATCAGATAAGTGCACTCGGTAAAATTCTTGACCCTGTTGCTGACAAGCTTACACAAATTACACTTGCTGTGCTTTTATTCCTTTCTTTTAACAAAGCAAGTGATGAAACTCTTAAAGCATTCAGCTGGGTTTTCCTTGTGTTTATCGTTAAAGAGTTCGTTATGGTTATCGGTGGTGCTATAATGCTTGCTGTGGGTATCAGACCCGGTGCAGCAGAAATTTATGGTAAGGTTGCAACCTTTGCATTCTATGCAGTTATGATTTTTATTGTTGCTTTTGGTCCCGAAATCGGTGTTTTCAAAGCTATATTTACAATTCCCAATGTTCTTATGATGATACTTGTTGTTATTTCGGCAATACTAACTCTTGTAGCTTTTGCAAGTTATATGCCCGGCACATACCGTCAGTTTAAAGAACGTTTCAGTAAAAAAGATTAATCTAACCAAATTTTCTCAGGAGACAAAATAATTAATGAATAACAAAATGATATGTTCCCGTTGCAAAAAACGTCCT
>JAZOSL010000054.1:0-2746 GCA_045657085.1 Acutalibacteraceae bacterium
GGTATTCCTGTTGAAGATAAAGAAAGAGAAAAGTTACTTCTGGAAAAGAACAGTCAGTATATATCTGATGACGAAATACGTTCGTATTACGTTAATTTTCAAAAGTATATGATGAAACTTTCAAAGGATTTTCAACATAAGATTCTTGATGGTACACGTGTTGCTTTTTCAGGTGTAAAAGGTGCTTTTGCAGAAATTGCCGTTAAAAAGATTTTTCCTGATTGTGTACTTGTAGGTTATAAAGATTTTAAAACTGCTTACAAAGCTGTTGAGAATGGCGAATGCGAGTGTGCAGTTCTACCTATAGAAAACAGTTATGAAGGTGACGTATCCAGAGTTATGGATTTAACTTATTTTGGTTCACTTTTTATAAACGGTGTTTATGATATGTCAGTTGAACAGCATCTTTTTGGTTTAGCTGATGCTCATAAAAAGGATATAAAGAAGGTAATTAGTCATCCACAGGCTATAGGACAATGTAGTGAATACATTGCCGAAAAAGGTTATGAGATCGAAGAAGCTGTTAATACTGCTGTTGCTGCACAAATGGTATCTGATAGTGGTGATGTATCTGTTGCAGTGATTTGTAGCCTTGAAGCAGGTAACGAATATGGTTTGAAGTTACTTGACAGAAAAATTAACGAAGATAATACAAACACTACCAGGTTTGCCGTGTTTTCACGTGTACCCAGGGGTGAGAGTGTTGGTGATGAGAATTTTATTCTTCTTTTCACCGTTCGCGATGAAGCAGGCTCTCTCAGTAAGGCAGTTTCAGTTTTTGGCGAATTGGGATATAACCTTAAAGCTTTGAAAAGCAGACCTTCAAAGGATGTTATATGGAATTATTACTTTTTCCTTGAAGGTGAAGGTAAATTAACTAAAGAAAGTGAAGGAAAAATGATTTCGGAACTTTCGAAAGTCTGCACCAACGTTCGTCTTGTTGGCAGATACGGTAAGGAACAAGTTATTTAATTCAATTATATTTTTTGGAGCAATATTATGAATCTCACTGTAAAAACTTCTATAGGTGATTATGATATCACTATTTTAAGAGGTGCTATTAACAATTTAAGTGAATATTGCAATACAGATAAGAAGGCACTTATTGTTACTGATAGTGGTGTTCCTTTTGTGTATGCAGAAACTGTTTCAAAGCAGTTTAAACACAGTGTTATAAAAACCATACCTCAAGGTGAAGTGAATAAAAATTTTGATACATATAAATCACTTCTTGAAACTTTAAGTGAATATGAGTTTACACGTAATGACTGTGTCGTTGCAGTAGGTGGTGGTGTTGTAGGTGATATTTCAGGATTTACAGCCGCTACCTATATGAGAGGAATAACTTTTTACAATATTCCTACAACCCTGCTTTCTCAGGTTGATTCATCTATCGGTGGCAAAACAGCAATAGATTTTTACGGTTATAAAAATACCGTGGGTGCTTTTTATCAGCCCGGTGCTGTTGTAATTGATCCTGATGTTTTAAAAACGCTCCCTGAAAGACAGTTTAATAACGGACTTGCTGAAAGTATTAAAATGGGTGCAACTTCAGATTTATCACTTTTCCAACTTATTGAAAATGACGTTGCAGCAAATAATATCGAAACAATAATTGAAAAATCCTTAAAAGTAAAAAAAGAAGTAGTTGAAAAAGATGAAAAAGAGCAGGGCTTAAGACGTGTTCTTAATTTCGGTCATACAGTCGGTCATGCCGTTGAGACAACAACGGGTTTGGATAATTTGTTACACGGTGAATGTGTTGCTTTAGGAATGTTAGCTTTTTCTTCTGTAGAAGTCAGAAGCCGTCTGGTTAACGTCTTAAAAAAATATAATCTTCCTGTTGAGTTGCCCGTTTCGGCTGAAAATATTTTATCTTCATTACGACATGACAAAAAGGCAACTGCTAACGGTGTTAATGCCGTGTTTGTTAATGAAATAGGTACGTTTGAATTAAAGCACGTTGAGTATTCGGAGCTCGATAAAATGATAAAGGGGGCGTATTAATGAAAAATACTTTTGGAAACAATATCTCTGTAACCGTTTTCGGCGAAAGCCATGGTGAAGCTGTTGGTGCTGTTCTTGACGGTATCCCTGCAGGTATTGATGTTGATATTGATTTTATCAGAAAACAACTTGATTTAAGACGCCCTGTTGGTAAAATTTCCACACCAAGAAAAGAAACTGATGAGTTTCAGATTTTAAGTGGATGCTTTAATGGTAAAACAACAGGAACGCCTATTTGCATTGTTATACCTAACGAAAACACCCATTCAAAAGATTACTCACAGAGTTATGGTAATGCAAGACCCGGTCATGCAGATTATACGGCTTTTTGTAAGTATAAAGGTTTTGAAGATTATCGTGGTGGAGGTCATTTCAGTGGCAGGATAACTGCCGGTCTTGTAGGTGTTGGGGCAATTGCTATAAAAATGCTTGAAGATAAGGGTATCAAAATCGGTACTCATATTTTAAAATGTGCTGGTGTTAACGACGATGTATTTTCAGATATTAATAATGAAATTGATTCTTTGAATAATAAAGCATTTGCCGTTATTAATGATGAAAAGGGTAAAGAAATGATTGCTCGTATCGAGAGTGCTGCCGAGAAAGGCGATAGTGTTGGTGGTGTTCTTGAAACGGTAGTAACAGGTTTTCCTGTAGGTGTCGGTGAACCTTGGTTTGATTCTCTTGAAAGCATAATTTCTCACGGATTATTCTCGATTCCTGCAATTAAAGGTGTTGA